>JBKKAI010000700.1:0-3597 GCA_046714815.1 Terriglobia bacterium
GCGCAGCCTGGAGCCCGTCGGCCAACTGCATCCCGATCTCGACTACTTCCTTCTCCGGCAGCGCGCCGTCTGCGACCTTGCAGTCGAGCGCCATTCCCGCCACCAGCTCAGTCACCAGCAGGTCCAGACCCTGCTGCGTGTCGAAGTCGTGAACGGTGGCGATGTTAGGATGGTTGAGGCGAGACAGAGCAAGCGCCTCTTTGCGAAACCGTTTCCGCGCGTTTTCGTCGGTCAGCGTGCCCGGTGCCAGCACCTTGAGCGCCACATCCCGCTCCAGGCGCTCGTCGCGGGCACGGTACACCACGCCCATGCCGCCGGCGCCGATCTGCTCCAGGATGTGATAGCGGCCCAGCGTCTGCCCGATAAGGCCCGACCCCGAAGCCATAATCAGTGGATGTTAGCTTTGCGGCAATTCCAAGTCAAACGCCAAACGCGCCAACCTGGCTGCCTGACTGGACCACCAGGGTCCGCGCAGTCGCGGGAAAGTTCCCTTGGCCGCGCGGCGGCTTGGCCGGTCGCCGCAGCGACGCTTCCGAAGGAGCACCTGCTGCGCGGCAAGTTGTCCCGTTCAGTAGCGGAGCCCTGCTCGCGGCGTGAAATCTGCGAACGGCGGCCCGCGATTTTCCGTTCGGTTCCGTCTTTTTCGCCAAACCCGCTGCAAGCCGAAAGTCCAACCCATTGATTCCACGCCGGATACACAATCACGCCTCCTTGCCAAAAAAGTTTGTCCCAACTATATTCGCTTTGTTTTCAACAACCGGATGCCCGAAAACAGGCAAAACTCTTGACAGCGTATGTCATACTGAGATTGTAAGGAAGAATTAGCGATCCCGAGGGATCCAACCCCTTCACATGTCAGTCATGTCAGTCATGGCACCGGCCACGGCCGCTGTTACCGCAGCCCACGCCTTCGCCCGATGAGCGCGCGGCCAACCGCGCGCCAAACTGCCTGTTTTCCACCTGATAATAACAGGCGGAACAGGCTGGAGAAGCCAGAAGCGACGTTGCGCCGCGGCCGGAGAAAGAGTAGGCTTGCGGCCATGACCATGACCGGCTCAGATGATCTCAGCAACTCGGTGCGGGAAGCGGGCGGGGTGACTATCGTCAGCCTGGCGGGGAAGCTGCGGCTGGGCGCGGGTACGGAAAGCCTGCGCGAGGTGATGAAGCGGCTGGTGGCCGAAGGGCGCACCGCCGTGGTGCTGGAGCTGAAGGATGTGAGCTACATAGACAGCGCCGGGCTCGGCACGCTGATGGCCTGCTTCACCTCGGTGCGCAGCAGCGGCGGCACGATGAAGCTGCTCAGCCTGAGCCGCCGGGTGCGCGACCAGTTGGTGATGGTGAAGCTGATGCCGGTGTTCGAAGTGTTCGAGGAGGAAGAGGCCGCCGTCGCCAGCTTTGCCCGCGCCGCCAGCTCATAAACCCTTACGCCGAACGGCCCTGTGCTGGACACCGGCGAGGTCGAGGATGATCCTCTTCTGGTTTTCCTTCAGCAACTCCTCCACCTGCCTGAAGAACGACGATGTCCGGTTCAACGTGCTGGCGTTCGATGTGGAGCATAGGGGGCGTACCACACGCAGGCGGTCCGGAGCCGCGCCATTCTTGCCTTTCCGAGGCTCTTTATGATATTGATAATACATGGACAAACCGAGTGGCGTCCCGCCCTGTCCATGACCATGAGAGCGGCCGAAGCGGCCTTCGTCACGTAGAACCGTGAACGGCAAGCAACCGAGGCGGACCCTTTGACTCCTGTGGCGATTCAGCAATTGTCCGAATTGGAAGACGTGCTTCAGGCTTTAGCCAAAGCGGCAGGGGCGGTTGTTGGCGGCGCGCGCCTCTTCGGGAAAAACGGCGGCGGCATTGGTCTCAGCCGGATAAAGGTGTTTCTGGACGAGCGGCCGGAATTGTTTCAGCAGCTCAGCCGCGGCGAAGCCGTCTTGCTGTCCGACTCGGATCGTCTGGCCCTCGCGAAAGCCACCGGTGACGGCGTTGACCGGGTTGAGGCATCGCCCGCCCTGCTGTTGCCTGTCACGCACCGGACGCGGATCGAGGCGGTGCTGTGCCTGATGCTCTCGCCGCGGAACACCGAGCTGAGCGCGCGGGAACTGGCAGCGTTGCGCGATCTCGGCCTTCAGACCGCGCCCCACGTGGCGCGGCTGCGGGAGGTCGAGGCGCTCCGCGCCGAGAACCAGGCGCTCCGGCAGCGGGCCGCGCGCGCCGCCGAAATGGAACGGGCCGCCGCGGAATTGAAGCTGGTTGTGCTGCGCGGCCGCAACCGCGTCCACGACCTGGGCGGCATGCTGCAGATGCTGAGTGGATGCGCTGGCTCGGCGCGCAGCGGCTCGGCCGAGGGCCTCTCGGACGACCATCTCCGCGCCATCCAGGAAAACACCGCGAAGCTCTTCCGGGCCATCAAGGACTTCTGGCGCCTCGAGAACCTGCCGTTCCAGACCGAGTGGTTCGACCTGCGGGCCGTCTGCCGGCAGGCGATTGATGCCGTCCGCCCCCTCACGCAGGAAAAATCCATCCGCCTCGCGGAGCGGATCCCCGCCGACGAGTTTCCAGTGCTCGGAGACCGGCGGAAACTGGCCAAGGTGTTCGAAGACCTGCTGCTGAACGCCGCCAAGTTCGCCGAGTCCGGCGGTGAAATCGTCCTGGAGCTTTCCCGCGACGCCCAGATCGAAGAAACCCGCGTGACCATCTCCGATACGGGGGTCGGCATCCCGCCGGAGGTGCTGGAAAAGGTCTTTGACCGTTACTATGCCGACGAATCGGCCCAAGGCGGCCCGGGCGATGACGGCCGGGGCGCCGGTTTCAACATGATCCAGGACATCGTACGGCAGCACGGCGGCAAAATTTCCGTGACCAGCAAGGTTGGCCAGGGCTCCACGTTCGTGATTGTCCTTCCCATGATCCAGGGCTCAGACACAGGAGGGCGCGTCGCCGGATGACCTCAAAGAGATCGGTACTGGTGGTGGACGATGATGAACAGACTCGCAGCTACCTCTCCCGCTTCCTGACCTCGCGCGGCTTCACCGTCGAATGCCTGGAGTCGGGAGAGCAGGCGCTGGCGCGGCTGGGCCAGGGCTTCCAGCCCTCGGTCGTCATTATTGATAACGTGATGTCGGGGATCAACGGCCGCGAGGTGCTGACCCGGGCCAAGAAACTGGACTCTTCCATTCCGTTCATCTTCCTTTCCGGAATGGGCCAGCTCAACATCGTGGTGGAAGCGATGAAGATGGGCGCTTCCGACTACCTGGTGAAGCCGTTCCAGGAGCAGGAGCTGGAGCTGGCCATCGAAAACGTCCTCGAGAAGCAGAAACTGAAGGAAGAAGTAAAGATTCTGAAGCAGAAGCTGGGGCAGTTTGACGGGGGTGCGGACATCATGACCGCCAACCCGAAGATGAACCGGATCAAGGAAATCTGCCGGCAGGTGGCCGATACCGATGTGCCGGTCCTGATTCTGGGCGAAACCGGGGTGGGGAAAGAAGTGGTCGCCCGCTACATCCACGCGCATTCCAAGGCCCACGACAAGCCGTTCGTCAAGGTGAACTGCGCCGCGCTGCCCCACGACCTGCTCGAGTCCGAGCTGTTCGGCTA
>JBKKAI010000701.1:0-3025 GCA_046714815.1 Terriglobia bacterium
CTGCCAGCCGGGGCAGAGGTATTGCCACAGGCAGTGCGGGCGGCGCTGGACCAGCGTGGCGGCGCGGCGATTGTGCTGGAGCTGCCGGCGAAGAAAGTGGTGGCGCAGTACGGAAGCGGAACGGCGCTGGGGGAGCCGCACGTCACCGGGTCGGCCATCAAGCCGCTGACGGCGCTCGTGGCGCTCGAGGCGGGCGCGCTCCAGCCGAATACGGAGATTCTGTGCCGCCGCGAGGTCCGTGCCGGTGGGGTTGTGCGACGCTGCGGGCATCCCACAGTGTTGCTGCCGCTGGGCCTCACCGAGGCGCTGGCGCTCTCCTGCAACTACTTTTTCGCCGAGATCGGACGCCGCCTCGGGCCGGCGGCGCTCGAACGCGGGTTCCGCGAGGCCGGCTTCGACGCGCGGATCACCGACCCGGCGCTCGGCGCGATGGGCGCCGCCGGAGTACGCGCGACGCCACGGCAGTTGCTTGATTTCTTCGCCGGGCTGGCGATCGCCCCCGAAAAAGCCGCGCGCTTCCGGCCGGAAAACATTGCCCTGGTGCGCCGCGGTCTGGAAGCGGCGGCGCGTGACGGAACGGCCGCGGCGGCCGCCGCGCCCGGCATGGCCGTGGCCGGAAAAACCGGCACCGCCGCTCGCGAGGGCGCGCCGCACCGTAACAGCGGCTGGTTCGCCGGCTGGGCGCCGTCCGGGCAGCCGCGCGTTGCGCTGACCGTTTGGATGGCCCAGGGCGAGGGGCGCGATGCCGCGGCGCTGGCCGGTGACATCCTTCGCTCGAAAAACAACCCGGCGCCGGACACGGCGCTGCGCGTGGAGCTGTTCAGTTCGGTGCGCCTCGCGCTACTCACTATCGAGCCGCCGGGCGGGGGAGCGCCCCTGCTGCTGGACGCCACGATGCCCGGCCCGTTACGGTTGGATTGTGGCCGCGCCAGGTGCTCTGTTCGAGCGCAACTCTCCGGCCTGCCTCCGCGCCGAGTCCAGGGAGCAATCGAGGTCAGCGCGAACGCCGGCCGTCTCCGGATCATCCACCGGGCCGGGATGGAGGAGTATGTCGCCGGTGTGCTGGCGGGGGAGGCGGCCGAAATGCGCCACCTCGAGTCGCTGAAGGCCATGGCGGTGGCGGTGCGCACCTTCGCCCTCCGCAACCGCGGCCGTCACGCCGCGGCGGGGTTCGATTTTTGCAGTCTGACGCACTGCCAGGTCTACACCAACCAGGCGCCCGAAGAAAAATTGCAGTCCGCGGCGTCGGCGACGGCCGGAGAAGTGCTGGGCTACCGCGGCCGGCCGATTCGAGCTTACTATTCGGCGAGCTGCGGCGGGCACACGCAAGCCGCCGCCAATGTCTGGCCTGAGGAAGCGGCGCCGTATCTTCCCGCGCGGCCCGATCCGTTCTGCGCCGGCTCGCCGGCGTGGACCGCGCGGGTGCCCGCCGCTCAACTCGAAGCCGCGCTCCGCGCCGACCCGGTGACCCATCCGGGCGGGCGCATCGAGCAAATCGCGGTTGTGGCGCGCGACTCGTCCGGGCGCGCGCAGCAGGTGCGCATCACCGGCGGCAGCACGCGCCTGGTCAACGGAAACTACTTTCGCTTTGTCGCGGGCAGGGAGCTGGGCTGGGAGAAGCTCAAGAGCACGCTCTTCGAGGTGCGGCGCGACGGCGGCGATTTCGTATTCGAGGGCCGGGGCTTCGGGCACGGCGTCGGTCTCTGCCAGACCGGCGCCGCGCGCCTGGGCAAAGCCGGGCACGACTACCAACGCATTCTGGCCCAGTATTATCCGGGGACTGCCCTTTCGGCCCCTGCCGGCGCTAACCTTCCGGCCCCCGCCGCCACTAACCTTCCGGCCCCCACCGCCGATAACCTTCCGGCTCGCGCCGGCGCCGAGCAGGTGGCCGCGGCCCTGGAAGCGGCGCAGCGGCGCTTCGCCGAGCGCGGCGTGCCGCCGCCGCAACAGGCGATTCCGGTGACGGTGCACGGCTCCACCGCGGAATTCATTGAAGCCACGGGAAAGCCGGGATGGGTGGCGGCCACCACCGACGGGCGCCGCCTGCACGTGCAGCCGGTCCTGGCGTTGCGCGCGCGCGGGACGCTCGAGTCCACGCTCGCGCACGAATACCTGCACCTGGCGCTTTGGGAGAGCACCGATGCGCGCGTGCCGCCGTGGTTCCGCGAGGGCGTCGCGCTCTATTTCGCAGGCGAACAGATTGTTGACGCCACCGAACGGAGCCCGGAGCCGCCGGCATCGCTCGACCAGGCGATCGAGCGGCCGCGCAGCCGCGACCAGATGCGGCGCGCTTACGCCCGCGCGCTGCGGGAGACGCGCGCGCTGGCGCGCCAGCCGGGCCCAGCGAGTGACGCCGCGTTGCTGCGCATGCTGCGCCGTCCCGCGCCGGCGGAGATCGAGCGGCTAAGCGCGATCGGCCGCAGCCGCCTGTAGCTCGGGTGCTTCCGGCTCGCGGCCCGGCAAAGGAGCGGCGCCGGCAGCCAGCAGCAGCAGGCCGGCCAGGTTAAACATCAGGTAAGCGGCAAGCGTGCGGCCGCCGAGATAGGCAATCTCCAGCCACGGCCGGCTCATCTCGGCGGGAGCGTCGGCGACTTTCCAGGCAGCGAAACCGAGGGCGACGGAAGCAGCGATAAACGCGACGGCGCGCGGGATGCCGGCGGCGCGTACCTTCCGGTCCGCGCCGGCGCGCCACGGCGCGCCGCGCACGGCGGCGGGCACCGCCACCAGCGCCAGAACCACAATCGCGAGCCACACCGGCAGCCGCAGCCAGCCCACGCGATACAAGCCGTAACCAAGGCCCGAGGCTGCCAGCAGCACCGCGGCGGCCCGCCACCAGCCGCGCCGGCCGTTCACGGCGAGCTCCCGCCAACCCGCTGCCTGGGTGTCGCCCACCGCGCCCCCCACGGCGGCCCCCACGGCAGCCCCCACGGCAGCCAGCGTGAAGCTGAAAAATAACCGGGTGAGGTTCATCTGCAGCAGCGAGAGGGCCAGGAACACGAGTGTGGAGTCGGGCTCCCGCAGCACC
>JBKKAI010000702.1:0-8941 GCA_046714815.1 Terriglobia bacterium
CGTTTTCTTGATGAACCCGTGCAGCGCGACCAGGTGTTCCTGGTAAAGGCAGAGCAGCACCCGCGCTGTCCGTTTCGGCGGCAGGTCCGTCCGGACTTCCCATAGCCCATTTCCCATCGCGCGACACAGCGGCATACCCACCGGCCAGCGCCATTGCGCCCGCAACAGGTCCTTCCCTATCGCTTGGCGCTCCGCTTCAGCCCCTCCCTCACCGGTTCGCTCCCCGCCGCCGTGCGGTAAAAAATCAGCGGGATTTTCTGCGGCCGTGGGTCGTCGGCCATCCTGTACCTTCTTCAGTACACTGTACCATATAATGTACATGTCGGCAAGCAAAATCCTGACCTGCGCAGGCCTGCCCTTCGTCTAGCGAGAAAATCAGGCGCCGGCCCTGAAGCGGGCGGCGTCGGGACCGAGGACCTCTTTCATCACCTCGGCCAGCTCGCGCAGGGCGCGCGCCCCATCGCCCGCGTAAGTGGAACCGTGCATGGCTGCCAGGGTGCGCGGCTGCAGGTCCGCCAGCTCCCCGAGGATGCGGCCGGTGTGGTGGGTATAGGGTATGTAGTTTGCGAACGGGCCGGCCTCGCTCTGGATCAGCGCCTCGCGGGCCTGCCCGACGATGCCCGACTCGTTCAACGGCTCGCGATCGCCCCACTGGTGGAACAGGTCCGAGCACAGCAGCGTGCGCTGGGTTTCCTCGAACAACACGCCGGCATCCCACCCGTGCGGCACGTGCGGCGTGGAGCAGAAGCGGAAGCGGTACTTGCCGGTGGAAAAGGTTTCTCCTGGATTCAGCGCCCGCGCCGGCCGGACGGCGAAGTCGTTGACGCTGACCAGCGCTCCCACCAACCCGCAGACCGTCACGGCGCGCGGCGCCGCGGCCAGCCATTCGTTCAGCGAGCCGCACTCGTCGGACTCAAAATGGCTGAAGCCGATGTGGCGCAATTCTGCCGGGTCCAGCAGCGTCCCGACCGCTTCCCACACCAGCGGAAACATCGCCTTCAGGCCGGTATGGAACAGCAGCGGCTCGTCGTCGCGCACCAGGAAGTGGTTGAACTGCAGGCTGATTTCCGGAACGAAAACCGAGATACGGAACACGTCCGGAGCGACTTCGGTGATGACGGGTGTGACGGACATGTCCACAATTGTGTCACAATCCTAAGCGTTCGGCGATGGAGCGCATCACTATCATCGGCGTGGGGCTGATCGGCGGGTCGCTGGGCCTGGCCCTGAAGAAGCACGGCTTTCGGGGCGCGGTGGCCGGTGTCGGGCGGCGCGAGACGCTGGAGAAGGCTCGCGCCTGCGGCGCCATTGACGAGACGCACACGGAGCTGGAGGCGGCGGTGCGCCAGGCCGACCTCATTTACCTGGCGACGCCCATCTCCACGATCCTCGACCTGTTGCCGCGTGTGCGCGCGGCCGCTCCGCCGCACGCGCTGGTGACCGATGCCGGCAGCACCAAAGCGCAAATCGCCGACCGGGCTGCCGAGCTGTTCGCGACAGGCGCAGCAGGCGCGACGGGGCCGGGGCCGCAGTTCATCGGCGGGCATCCGCTGGCGGGCAGCGAAAAGCGCGGCGTCGCGAACGCCTCGGCCGACCTGTTCCGCGGCGCCGCCTACGTGTTGACGCCGTCGCGCCGCGAGCACCTCGATACGCCCGCCGCGCGTGAGTTTCAAAAGTGGCTGGAATGTTTCGGCGCGCGCGTGGTGGTGATGGACGCCGAGCTGCACGATGAAGTGGTCGCCTATACCAGCCACCTGCCGCAACTGGTGGCCACGGCGCTGGCCTCCACGGTTTTCGAGCGCGCCGGCGATGACAACCTGCAGCTTGCCGGCGGCGGCCTGCGCGACACCACCCGCCTGGCCGAAAGCCCTTACTCGGTCTGGCGCGATATCTGCCTGACCAATACCGCCAATATTGACGAAGCGCTCGGCGCGATGCTGCAAAAACTCGAGGCGCTGCGCGACAGCCTGCGCTCGCGCGGCCTGCAGCGCGAGTTCGAGGCCGGCCTGAAGCTGCGGGAGAGGCTGAAGGAGAAAAATGGATAAGACGGTTCATGGCGCCGATGAGGCCATTGCCGATGTCCAGGACGGCGCGCTGATCCTGATGGGCGGCTTCGGCCTCTGCGGCATCCCGGAGAACCTGATCGCCGCGATGGTGCGGCGGGGCGTGCGCAACCTCACCATCGTCAGCAACAACGCCGGCGTGGACGGCTTCGGCATCGGCCTGCTGCTCGAAACCCGCCAGGTGAAAAAGATGATCTCCACTTACGTCGGCGAAAACAAGCTGTTCGAGGAGCTGGTGCTCAAGGGGGAGCTGGAGATCGAGTTGAACCCGCAGGGAACGCTAGCCGAGCGCATCCGCGCCGGCGGCGCCGGCATCGCCGGTTTTTATACGCCCACCGGCTACGGCACGGTGATTGCCGAGGGGAAAGAGGTGCGCGAATTCGACGGCCGCCATTACGTTCTCGAGCGCGGCCTGCGCGGCGACTTCGCCTTCGTCAAGGCCTGGAAGGGCGACCGCTGGGGCAACCTGGTTTACCGCAAGACCGCGCGCAACTTCAACCCGATGATGGCCACCGCCGCCCGCGTCACCATCGCCGAGGTTGAAGAACTGGTCGAGGTGGGCAGCCTGGACCCGGACCAGGTCCACACTCCGGGTGTTTACGTGCAGCGCATTTTTCAAGGAACGAATTATGAAAAGCGAATCGAAAGGCGCACCGTCCGCCGGGCCGGCTGACAGGGCTTCGGCCGCGGCGCGGCGCGAGGTGATCGTGCGGCGCATCGCGCGCGAACTGCGCGACGGCTATTACGTCAACCTCGGCATCGGCATGCCCACGCTGGTGGCCAACCATATCCCGAAGGGCATCCACGTCGTGCTGCAGTCGGAAAACGGCATGCTCGGCGTCGGCCCGTTCCCGTTGGAGGGCAGCGAAGATCCGGACCTGATTAACGCCGGCAAGGAAACCGTCACCGAGCTTCCCGGCGCATGCTATTTTTCCAGCGCCGACTCCTTCGCCATGATCCGCGGCGGCCATGTGGACCTTACCGTGCTGGGCGCCATGGAGGTGGACCAGCAGGGAAGCCTGGCCAACTGGATGATCCCCGGCAAGATGGTGAAAGGCATGGGCGGTGCGATGGACCTGGTGGCCGGCGCGCGCCGCGTGATCGTAGCCATGGAGCACACGACGAAGGACGGAGCGCCGAAGATTCTGAAAAAGTGCGCGCTGCCGCTGACCGGCGTGGCCGTGGTGGATACCATCGTCACCGACATGGCGCTGATCCAGGTGACTCCCGGCGGGCTGGTGGTGGAGGAGCTCGCCGAAGGCGTGACCCCGGAGGACGTCCAGCGAGCTACAGAAGCATACGTTATAATCAGCAAGGAGTTAAAAGTTATGAGTGATGAGTGATGAGTTTGCCGACGCGGGGTTAACTCATAATTCAGATAACTCATAACTTATAACTGAAGTCCCATGGAACTCGAATCTATCGTCGTCTTGACCCTGCACACGCCCAAAGAGCGGATCTGGGGGGAACTGGTGGCGCTCACACCGGCCGGCATCACCGTGCGCGGTATCGCGCTCAGCTCCTTCGAGGAGATCCTACGCCAGGTGGCCTCGGGCGAGTCCGGGCCGGGATCCCTCTCCACCGTCTTCTATCCCATCCACCGCATCGAGCGAATGAACATGGACGAGGGCATCGGCGAAATCCCTTCGCTGGCGGAGCGCTTCGAGCGCAAGGTCGGCCTCAGCCTGCTGGAGTTTCTGCACGCCGGCCGCAGGCTGTAACGCCATGGAGCGCTCCCAGGGAATCCTGACGCTGCCCAACATCCTCAGCCTGCTGCGGCTGTTGGCCATTCCCCTGGTGCTGCTGTTCATGCTCCAGGGCGACCTGAAGTGGGCGCTGATTCTGTTCGTTGCCGCGGGGATCACCGACACGCTGGACGGGATGCTGGCCCGCCTGCTGAAACAGAAAACGGTGTTCGGCATGTACCTGGACCCGATCGCCGACAAGCTGCTGGTCAGTTCTTCCTTCGTGGTGCTGGCCATTACGGGCGAAGTTCCCTGGGTGGTGACCGGTATGGCGCTGGCGCGGGATGTGATGATTATCGTTGTGGCGGTGGTTCTGATGCTGACCACCGATCTCCGCCGTTTCCCGCCGACGCTGTTGGGGAAGGTGAATACGGCGGTGCAGATGGGCGCGATCTTCGCCGTGCTGCTCCACGCGGTCTACGGGTTCGGCTTGCTGAACGTGCTGCGCCTGCTCCTGGTGTGGTTGACGCCGGTGCTGGCGGTGGCCACCGGAGTGCAATACACCTACGTCACCGTGCGCAAGCTGAGGGAGCGCCCGAGCGCCTCGATCGGGCCGCTGGCACGGCCCGGTTAAGGCTATACTCGGCAGGTCAATGGCTTACGACGATTTGCGCGACTTCATTCACGCGCTGGAGAAGGCCGGCGAGCTGAGGCGTATCGGGGTAGAGGTGGATCCGGTGCTGGAGATCGCCGAGATCACCGACCGCGTCAGCAAGAGTGGCGGGCCGGCGCTGCTGTTCGAGAAGCCGAAGGGCTACCGCACACCGGTGCTGATCAACGCCTTTGGCTCCGAGCGGCGGATGAACATCGCGCTCCAGGTCAAGTCTCTTGACGAGGTTACCGAGCGCATCCAGCACTACCTGGATTTCAAGTCGCCGCAGGGCCTGCTGGAAAAGATCAAGATGCTGCCGAAGCTGGCCGAGATCGGCCAGTTTTTCCCGCGCACGGGGAGGAGCGGGCCGTGCAAGGAAGTGATCCGGCGCGACGGCTTCTCGGTGCTCGATTTTCCCGTGCTGCAGTGCTGGCCTCAGGACGCCGGCCGGTTCATCACGCTGCCCGTGGTTTTCTCGCGCCACCCGGAGTCGGGCAAGCGCAACGCCGGCTGCTATCGCCTGCAGGTGTTCGACGAGCGCACCACGGCGATGCATTGGCAACTCCACAAGCACGGAGCCGAGCATTTCCGCCGCGCGCAGGCGACTGCGACCGTCGGCCGAGGCGCGGGAGCGGCCGGCGGCAAGGCCGCCGGCGGAGGCGCCGGCACGATGGAGGTGGCCGCCGCCATCGGCAGCGATCCGGCGGTGATGTTCTCCGCGATTCTGCCGCTGCCGCCGGACCTGGACGAGATGCTCTTCGCCGGCTTCCTGCGCCAGAAGCCGGTGGAGATGGTCCGCTGCGAGACGGTGGACCTCGAGGTCCCCGCCAACAGCGAAATCGTGCTCGAAGGTTTTGTGCGCCTCGACGAATTGCGCGCCGAGGGGCCCTTCGGCGACCATACCGGCTACTATTCGCTGGCTGATGACTACCCGGTCTTCCACATCACCTGCATCACGCACCGCAAAAACCCGGTCTATGCCACCACCATCGTCGGGCCGCCGCCGATGGAGGATTTCTGGATGGGGCACGCCATCGAGCGCATCTTTCTACCGCTGATGCGGCTGCAGTTGCCCGAAGTGGTGGACATGTCCATGCCCGCCGAGGGCATCTTTCACAACCTGATGCTGGTCGCCATCCGCAAGTCTTACCCCGGGCACGCCCGCAAGGTGATGAGCGCCATCTGGGGACTGGGCCAGGCCATGTTCACCAAGTGCATCGTGGTGGTGGATGAAGACGTAAATGTTCAGGATCTGAAAGAGGTGGCCTGGAAAGCGCTGAACCACATTGACCCGGAGCGCGACATCCAGTTCGTAATGGGGCCGGTGGATTCGCTGGACCACGCCAGCCGCCTGCCGAACTACGGCTCGAAAATGGGAATTGACGCCACCCGCAAATGGCCGGGCGAAGGATTCACCCGGCCCTGGCCGGATGAAATCCGCATGAGCACGGAGGTGAAAAACCGTGTGGATGTGCTGTGGAAAAAGCTGGGACTGTAAAGATTAAAAAAAAGTGATGGCGAAAAAGGTTCCTCAAGGCAGCCACTATATATAGTGGCCCGGTGGAAACACCACAACAAGATATTCGGCAGGAACCGGCAAAACAGCCGGAAAAACCCGGAGATTTCGGCAGAAAACATCGGCGCCGGGCCTTGACACGGCCCAAGGCACGGTGGCAGCATACCCCCGCTCCCGCTCCCGGGTGGGAATCGGCTGCGGTTTCTTTATGCCGGAACTTCGCGAAGTGATGAACGTCCGCCAGGCCTCGCAGTACCTGGGTATCTCGCCCGACACACTTTATAAGTATGTCGCCGAAGAAAAGATTCCGGCGTTCAAGCTGGGGAACCGGTGGAAGTTCAAGAAGACGATGCTGGACCGCTGGATGGAGAGGCAGAGCCGGCCGGCGCGGCCGAACCACGGTCCGGCGCGCGAGACGGTGCTGGGCAAGGCATCCGGCGCCGCCGGGCGCGATGCCGCCGGCAGCCGGCGCTGGGGAAGCCCGCCGGTGCGCTGAAGGCCGCACGCGGGGCCGCGCCGCCGGATGCGGTGAAATCGCCGGAGGGCAACGCGATCCGAGCGTGATCGCAAAGGGGTGACGAATGCTGGGAATGGGCAAGAGCAAACAGGTGGTCGGGCTGGACATCGGCTCCAGTTCCGTCAAGGCCGTCGAGTTGAAGAGGAGCGGCAAGGGCATCACGGTGGATAAGCTGGGGATTGAACTGCTGGCCCCGGAGATCGTGGTGGACGGCGCCATCGTGGACACCGGGGCGGTTTCCAATACCATCACCAAGGTCTTCACCGACAACGGCATCAAGACCAAGGCGGTGGCCACCAGCGTCAGCGGCCATTCGGTGATCGTGAAGCGGCTGTCCATGGCGCCGATGACGGAACTCGAGCTGTACGAGGCCATCCAGATGGAGGCCTCGCAGCACATCCCGTTTGATATTGCCGAGGTCAACCTCGACCACCAGACCCTGGACACGGGCAACACCAGCGGCAACATGGATGTGCTGCTTGTGGCGGCGAAGAAGGACAAGATCCTCAACTACACCAACGTGCTCAGCCTGGCCGGCAAGACGCCGGCGGTGGTGGACATTGACGCGTTCGCCCTGCAGAACGCCTACGAGTTCAACTACGAGCCGGGCACCCAGACGGTGGCGCTGCTCAACATCGGCGCCAGCGTGATGAACATCAACATCGTTCGCGGCAAGGTCCCGTTGTTCACCCGCGACGTCAGCGTGGGCGGCAACCAGTACACAGACTCGCTGCAGAAGGAGTTGGACCTGAGCTTCGAGGACGCCGAGCGCGTGAAGATGGGCCGCAGCGTTCCCGGCGTCAGCGACGAAGCGCGCCTGCCGGTGCTCAAGTCCGTTTCCGAGATCATCATCCTGGAGATCCAGAAGACCTTCGACTTTTTCCGCGCCACCGCCTCCGGCGAGCACATCCAGAAGGTCTACCTGGCCGGCGGGTCGGCCAAGGTCCCCGGGCTGCTGGAACTGTTGAAGCAGGAATTCTCGATTGCCGTGGAAGAGCTGAACCCGTTCCGCAAGGTGCTGTTCGACGCGGGCGGGCCGTATGGTGAGATCATCCCCGAGCACGCGCCGCGCCTGGCGGTGGCCGTGGGATTGGCGCTAAGGAGCTTTGAAGACATATGATCCGCATCAACCTGCTGGGACTCAAGAAGGAGTTGCCCAAGGGAGGCGGCGGGCCGGCCATCAGTATGGAGGGCGCCAAGCTCACCGCGCTGCTGGTGCTGATCCTGGCGCTGGCGGTCGGGGCGCTGGCGGCGCACTGGTGGATGCTCAACACCGCAAACGTCCGGCTGACGGCGGAGTTGCAGAAGCAGAGGGAGGAAAAGACCCGCCTGGCCAACGTCAAGACCGAGTACGAACAGTTCGAGAAGCGCCAGCAGTTTCTCATCAAGCGCATCAATATCATTGATGACCTGAGGAAGAAGCAGAGCGGCCCGGTCATCCTGCTCAACACGGTGGCCAACACGGTGATCGCCAGCGAGCAGTTGTGGCTCACCAGCTTCGACAACGACGGCCTGAAGGTAAACATGGACGGTGTGGCCGGCAACGTCAACACGGTGGCCGACTTCATTTCCAACCTGAAGCGTAGCGGACAATTCAAGTCGGTGGAGATCAAGCAAACTTTTCATGACGACAAGTACAAAGACATGCCGGTGTTCGTCTTTTCCATCTCCGCCGAGCTGACACCGCCACCGCCGGCGGCCACACCCACGCCGCCGCCGGTGGGGGCCAAGACCTGAGGAGCGGCCAGAGAGGCAGAAGCCATGAAGAAATTCAGCGAAATCTCCACAGTCGGGCAGTTGGCCATCATGCTGGGCGTTGCGGCGTTGATCGTGGGCGCCGGCGAGTACCTCTGGCTGAGCACGCTGAGCACCGCCAACAAGGAATTGGAAGGCCAAGTGGCGGCCATCAGCGCCGAGAACGAAAAGTTCCGTCCCTTCGAGGCCAAGCTGAAGACGATCAAGGCCGACAACGAGCGGCTCGAAGCGCAACTGAACAACCTGCGCAGCATCGTTCCCGAAGAGAAAGAGGCCGATGCCTTCATCCGGATGGTCCAGGAGGCCAGCGTGCAGGCCGGGGTCAACGTCCGCAGCTTCACCGCGAAGCCGAATGCGTCCAAGGAGTTCTACATGGAGATGCCGTTCGACCTAGCGGTGGATGGCAACTTCTACACGGTGCTGCAGTTCTTCGATCGTCTGAGCCGGCTGTCGCGAATCATCAATGTCACAAACCTGGCCATGGGGCCGGTGGGAGGTGGCGTGCGCGGTTACGGGCGCCGCTACACGCTGACCTCCAATGAGACGGTGCTGGCGTCATTCACGGCCACGACGTTCTACAGCCGCGAGACGCCGGCCGCGGCCAAGAAATAGGCCGGTGAATAGGAACCCGAACGAGGCAAACATGAAACGTCACGCGCAAAGGACCGCTTCGGCACTGATCGTGATCGTGGGAATGGCAGCGATGCTGGCGGCGCAGAGTATCCAGTCGCGGGGAGTCGGGCAGGCCCAGGC
>JBKKAI010000703.1:0-5547 GCA_046714815.1 Terriglobia bacterium
GGCCGAGCCGGGCCCGATCATGCTGCAAGGGGATCACGGTCCGGTTCGTTTCCGTAAAGTAGTGGTGACGCCGCTGAACTAAAAGTAGCCGAGCGCTCTTACCAGGTCGGCAATCGAAGGCAGCAGAAGGTCCGGCCCGGCCTCTTCCAGCATCGGCCGGGGGCACGCCCCATTCTCGACCGCGATCACCATTCCCGCGCCGGCGGCGCGTCCGCAGGCCGCGTCAGCCGGCGTATCGCCGACAACCGCCACATGAAGCGGGTCGTGAACTCCGGAGCGTCGCATCGCCTCCAGCACGAGGTCGGGCGCCGGGCGCCCGTTCCGGACATCATTGGCACTCAGGAAGGCCGTCAGGCAGTCATGCCAGGGAACCTGCGCGGCGACCGCATCGCGAATCTCGGCGGGGAAGCCGGTGGCCAGCACAAAGCGAATCCCCGCGGCGGCCAGCGCGCGGACCGCCTCGTCCGCGCCACGCACCCACGGCAAACCTCCCCGGCGATAATGCGCTACGAGCAGAGTGATGAAGCGGCCGTGTACCTGTTCCGGGTGGACGCCGGCGCTTTGCTGGGCCTCGATCATGCCTGTGATGGCCTCCCGTTTTGTTCGCCCGCGCAGGCGCGCGAACACCTGAGGCTGCCAGATCAATCCGTGTTCCCGGACCGCCGCGGCCAGAGCGGTTTCCACAGCGCCGTCATCATCGAGCGTGGTTCCTACCAGATCCGCCACTACCAGTTGGCATTCGAAGGCCATTCGTGGTTTCATAGTACCCCATGAAACTGGATGGCATCTTTCCGCCGATCTGCACTCCGTTCCTTGCCGACGGTGAGCTCTCTCCGCACAAGCTTCGGACAAACATCGAGAAATGGAACAAGACCGGCCTGGCGGGTTACGTCCCCACCGGCTCCACCGGAGAATCGGTCTTTCTCACCAAAGATGAGAAGCTGAAGGTCTGGGATGTGGTGCGTGAAGCGGCGGCCCCGGGCAAGCTGTTGATCGCCGGCACCGCCGCCGAATCGGTGCGCGACACCATCGCGATGACCAATTCCGCCGCGGAACGAGGTTATGCCGCCGCGCTGGTGCGCACGCCCCACTACTTTAAATCCCAGATGAGCCGGCCCGAGTCGCAGCTCACCTACTTCCGCGCCGTGGCTGACAGCGCCCGGATTCCGATAATCATTTATAACTTTCCGCAGGCCACCGGACTCGACCTCCCGGCCGAGGTGGTGATCGAGCTTTCCCAGCATCCCAACATCATCGGGATCAAGGAGAGCAGCGGCAACCTGGAAAAGGTGGCCCGAATGGTGGACGAGACGCCGGAGCAGTTTCAGGTTCTCGTCGGTTCGGCGCCCACTCTTTATGCCAGCCTGTGCGTGGGCGCCGTGGGAGGCATTCTCGCGTTTGCGAACCCGGCGCCGTGCGCCTCGCTGGCTATCTATGAGGCGTGGAAATCGCGCGATCACGAGGGCGCCCGGGACCGCCAGCGCCACATCGTAAATGCCGCGTTGGCCGTAACCGTCCGTCACGGCATCGCGGGCAACAAGCACGCCATGGACCTGAACGGCTATTACGGCGGGCCGACCCGCCTGCCGCTGTTGCCGCTGCGTCCGGAAGCCAAGGCCGAAATCGAACAGGCGTTCCGCGACGTGAAGGCCTGATCCCGCTTTGAAAAAGAGAACGGCGGGGCATCGCGAATGGAATCCCCATAACACACCGTCACCAGAAGCGCCCGCCTCGAACCTCCGATACTCCTCCGGACAGAATAAAGCCCCATCGCCTCTATAAGATGCCGAGGCCAGTTGGCCCGTCCGGCCTGGGCACGTTTGGCCCGCAAACTGCACTTGATCCGGTGATGAGGTCTGTCGGAGTTGACGGTCCAATGCCGTCCCCATCCGGGGCGCCTGGGTGCACCTCGTTTCGCGACTGGCCGTTACGGCCAGAAAATACCCGTGTCTCGCAAACCAACCACAATCAAACAGGCGGCATGTGAGCCGTTGGCAGGAGAAAAGTTATGAAGCTGCGGGATGTGATGACGCGCCACGTGGAAGTGGTCCGGCCGGACTCCACAATGAAGGAAGCGGCGGAAAAGATGAAAACGTTCGACATCGGCTCGATTCCGGTGTGTGACGGCGATCAGATGATGGGGATCATCACCGACCGGGATATCGCCGTTCGTGCCGTGGCCGAAGGCCGGGACGCAAGTACACGAGTGAGCGAGGTGATGACGAAGGAAGTGGTTTACTGCCTCCAGGACCAGGATGTCCGGGATGCCGCGAAGCTGATGGAGGAGAGGCAGATCCGGAGGATGGCCATTCTGGATAACGAAAAGCGCCTGGTCGGAATCATCTCACTGGGAGACCTGGCCGTGGATGGAGAAGACAAGCGGCTCGCGGGCCAAGTGCTGCAAGAAGTGTCCGAGCCGGCAACGCCCAAGCGGAACCGCGTGGCGTGACAGGGCAATCCGTTCGGTCAACAGCGGGCCATAAGAAGGGCCAATAACCCTGACCCACCCCAGCGGGGGAAGGGCAGAAGAAGGACAAGCACAATGGCGAATCCAAACGAAGCAGTCATCTCTTGCCTCAATAACCTTATCGAAACCTGCAAGGACGGCCAGGACGGGTTCCGCACCGCGGCCGAAAACGTCCGCAACGCCGAGTACAAGACGCTGTTCAACACCTACTCGCGTCAGCGCGCGCAGTTCGCCGGCGAGCTCCAGGCGGAAGTACGGCGCTTCGGCGAGGACCCCGAAACCTCCGGCAGCGTCTCGGCCTCGTTGCACCGTGGCTGGATCAACCTGAAATCCGCGATCACCGGATCGAGCGATGCCGGCATCGTCGCGGAGTGCGAACGCGGAGAGGATTCGGCGGTGAGCAACTATCAGAACGCACTGGAAGACGATACGCTGCCGGGGGATGTTCGCTCGATAATCGAGCGGCAGTACCGGCAGATCCAGGAAGCTCACGACCGGGTCCGGCTTCAGGAACAGCGGGCTGCGTAGACGAGGATCACGCGGCGCCGTTTTTCTCATTCACGAAGGGGCCGGGAGTTCCGTCCGGCTCGCTTTTGGCTGCCTGGAGGATTGCAAATGAAAACGACTGCTGAACCGGACAACTCGCCCTGGAAAGCGACCGATACGCCGCCCGGACAAGAGAAGCTCGACGGCAATGTTTCCGCCGATGTGTGCGTGATTGGCGCCGGCATTGCCGGCCTGGCGACGGCCTACCTGCTGGCGCGGGAAGGAACGTCCGTGGTTGTGCTGGAAGACGGTCTGATCGGCAGCGGGCAGACCGGCAACACCACCGCACACCTGGCGAATGCCATGGACCATGGCTACTCCACGATAGAGCGGCTCCGCGGCGAGGAAGGCGCGCGGTTGGCCGCGGAGAGCCATTCCAAGGCCATCTCCCGAATTGAAGAGATTGTGGACGAGGAGAAGATCACCTGCGACTTCGAGAGGCTGGACGGATACCTGTTCGTTCCTCCGGGCGAATCCACAACGGTACTGGACGAGGAATTGAAAGCGGCCCGGCGCGCCGGCTTGTCCGAGGTTGAGCGGTTGGAACGCGCCCCCCTCGATTGCTTCGATACCGGCCCTTGTTTGCGCTTCCCGCGGCAAGGCCAGTTTCACCCGCTGAAATATTTGTCCGGACTGGCGCGCGCCATCCGCCGTGATGGCGGCCGGATTTTCACCGGCGTCCATGCTTCCACGATCAAGGGAGGCGACAATGCCCGCGTCGAAACGTTACACGGGGCCACGGTGTCGGCCGGCGCCATTGTCGTGGCGACGAACACGCCGGTGATGGACAAGGTGGTGATCCACACCAAGCAGGCTGCCTATTTGACATTTGCGATCGGGGCGCGCATCCCGCGCGGCTCCGTAAAGAAGGCGCTGTATTGGGACGTGGCCGATCCCTACCACTACGTTCGTGTCCAGACCGGCGAGCAGGCAGGTGGCTCCGAACACGACTTGCTGATTGTCGGCGGTGAGGATTACAAGACCGGCCAGAAGGATGATGCCGCCGGCGCGCACGCCAGGGTCGAGGCCTGGGCGCGGGAGCGGTTTCCAATGATCGAGTCGGTCGAATACCGTTGGGCCGGCCAGGTGATGGAGACGATGGACGGGCTGGCATTTATCGGGCGGAACCCGCTGGACGAAAATAACGTGTTTGTCGTCACCGGCGATTGCGGTATGGGAATGACACACGGGACCATCGCCGGAATGCTCCTGACCGACTTGATTCTTGGACGGCTGAGCGAATGGGAGAAGCTCTACGACCCGAGCCGGAAAACGCTGCGCGCCGCCGGCGAGTATCTCAAAGAGAACCTCAACGTGGCCACGCAATACGGCGAATGGCTGGCGCTCGGGGGTGACAGCTCGGTTGAACAGATCGCCCGCGACTCGGGGGCGGTGATCGAGCGTGGCTTCAAGAGGATTGCGGTGTATCGCGACGAACGGGGCGCCCTGCACGAGCGCTCCGCGGTTTGTCCTCACCTGGGCTGCCTCGTGGCGTGGAACTCGGCCGAAAAAATGTGGGACTGCCCGTGCCACGGCTCGCGCTTCGACAAGTTCGGTGAAGTCGTTAACGGCCCGGCCAACACAGGCCTCGCCCTGGAGGAGAAAAAGGCGGCCTGACAAGCAGCCCAGGGTCCGACGGCCATAGACTCTCAGGTCGCAGTTACTCCTCCGATTGCATCCCTAAGAAATCTCGTTTGTCCGACAGGCCAGACGTGGCAGCCCCCAATGCCGGCGTGGTATGATGGACCGTTGTCAGGCTTCGGGCTCCGTGCAACGGGAACCTGCAAACCCCGCCAGGCCCGGAAGGGAGCAACGGTAGCGGGCCCTCCTGTGTGCCGCGGAACACCCGAAGTCTGGCATCTATTGCCAGGCCCCAGGCGTGACCCCTCCGAGCCGTCGCATAAGGGCCTTGTTTTTGGTATCGAATTGCCCCGGCGCGCCGTCTTTATCCCAGGCGCAGGCTTACGCCTGCGGGTCAGGAGAAGACATATGAAGCGTGGTCTTGCGGCAGTGGTTCTGCTGGCGCTGCTCAGCCTGGGTCTGGCCGGCTGTTCGGACACGGTGAAGATCGGGACGCTGGTGGCCGATCCCGCGCGCTGGGCGAACAAAACGGTCCGCATTGTGGGGACGGTGCAGAACAGCATGGGCTTCGCCGGCAGGGGCGCGTACGCGGTTTCCGACGAGACCGGCACCATCTGGGTGATCAGCAAGTCGGGAGTTCCGGCGCGCGGCGTCCGCGTCGGCGTGGAAGGCAAGGTCTTTCAGGGGGCCCAGGTGCTGGGCCAGTCCTTCGGTGTCGCCCTGCAGGAGGAACGGCACCGGTCCCGGTAGCCGGCGCACGCTGCGGTTCGGAGCGGGCGGCGTGATAGATTTCAGGTTGCACGATGTACACCGTCATCGCCCGCAAATACCGGCCGCAGACCTTCGCTGAAGTCGTCAACCAAGAACACATCAAACAGACCCTGCGCAACGCGATCGGCCAGCGCCGTATCGCCCATGGCTACATCTTCGCAGGACAGCGAGGCACCGGGAAA
>JBKKAI010000704.1:0-3385 GCA_046714815.1 Terriglobia bacterium
ACCTGCCGCGCCGCATGACCGAGCTGGTGACGCGCGAAACAGTCCACGAGCAGATCCCGAGAGTGGTGCGCCTGCTGCGCCGCGAGGCGGATGAGCGAACCGAGTTCATCACCGCCGACCTGGGCATCAGCGAGCCGGACGAGGAAATCGTTTATGCCGGCGGCAGGAAGTTCTACTTCGACCCGGCGCAGCGCAAGAGCGCCGAGGAAAAAGTCGAGGCGGAGCGGAAACGGCGCAAGAGCGGGCCACAGATCATGGTTGATGAAAAATCGCGCCTGGCGTTACGCGCCCACTACCTGCAGGAAATCCGCCCGTTCCTCGAGGAGCGGCCCAGCGGCTTCGCCCGGCGACTGTTTCAGAACAGTGCATCGCTGGCCGCCTACTTCAATCACCTGTGCATCATCATGCCGGTCCCAGCCCATAACGTGCTGAGAGACCTGGAGTCCATCTGCGAGGAGCGGCGCCAGTTGCGCATCCAGCAGCGCCTGCACATCTGGCTGCACGGGTGGCTGCTGGTGCACGTCCCGCTCTCGATGGCTTTCCTGGTGCTGACTTTCGTCCACGCGGTGGCTTCGCTGCGCTACTGAAATGGCCAAGGAAGAAAAGCCGCTCGAGTACGAACGCCGAATCCTGGACACCAAGGGGCGGGCGCAGCGCATTGACCTGGGCTACCTGCAGCGGCCGCACCGCCTCGGCAGCCTGCGCCGCCGGCTGGCGTGGGCCGTCCCGTTGGCGGCGGTGCTGGCGATCCTGCCCTCTTTTTTCGGCGGCGGACGCAAGATCTTATCGAGCGGCCCGGTTTCACCGCCGCACGCCATCTTTGAGAACAAGTGTTCGCTGTGCCATGCCGCCGCATTCTCGAAAGTGTCCGACGTGTCCTGCCGGACCTGTCATGACTCCGGCGCGCATCAGACGGCCACGCCCGAATCCCGTTGCGCGGCCTGTCACCGCGAACACGAGGGAAAGCAGGCGCTGGCCCAGGTGGGCGATGCCTACTGCACGCGCTGCCATTCCGACCCCGGCCGCGCCGCCCCGCGGCTCGCGGCGGCCGCGTCGCTGCGAGCAACCGGATTCCGGCAGGGCGAGCACCCCGATTTCCGACAGACAGCCGCGGCCGATTCACGACCGCTGCGTCTGAATCACCTGAAGCACCTGGCGCTTAACCCGGAGGACGCGGTGCGGTACAAGCTGGCCATACGGGGCGCCGATGGCACGAAGGACGCCGGTGCTGTGCTTCCCATGAAATGCGGCGACTGCCACATAGCCGACCGCAACTCTTCGAGCGGCGATATGCTGCCCGTTTCTTTTGATCAGCACTGCCGCTCCTGCCATGCCCGGGAGCTGGAGTTCGATGTGAACGGGCTGCTGCCGGCGGGCGCCGGCATTGCGCCGCACCTGCGCGACCCGGCGGCGATCCGCCAGGCCATTCAGGAGCAGTACCGCTCGCTCGCGGCGCGCGAACCAGCGGTCAGGCGCAAGCCGCTGGGACGGGAGACGGTGGTTAACGGCGAAGCTGCCTGGCTGGCGGCCGTTGTCCGGCAGTCCGGCGAGTTCCTCTTCGGGCGCAAGTGCGGCTACTGCCACGAATATGAGGGTGTCCGCGACGAGCTTCCGGCCGTCCGCAAGGTGAATCAACTGCGCGGCCGTTACGTGGCCGAAAAGTCCGAAGGCGCCGCCTGGCTTCCTCACGCCCGCAAGTTCAGTCACCGTGTCCACCGGCCGCTCCAGTGCACCTCCTGCCACCAGAAGGCGCGAGAAAGCATCAAGACCGCCGATGTTCTGATCCCGCAGGCGCGAAACTGCATGCCCTGCCACGGGAACTCCGGCACTTCTCAGGACAACTGCGCCCAGTGCCACCTGTATCATGATCGGAGCAGAGAAGTGGACCGCGACAGGCGGCCCCTGGAAGACCTGATCGCCCGCGCCGGAGGACGGCAGTGAAGGACCGGGTGTGAAGCAGCGGATCGGCAAATACGAAATTACCAGAACACTGCGCGAAGGCGCGCGCCCGCTGTATCGCGCCCGTGACGGCGGTGACGGCGGCGAAGTGGCTTTGAAGACCATCCCGCTCGACAAGATTGCCGAGGAAATGCGCGAGCGGTTGCGGCGGGAAGCGGCCAATTCAGCCACACTCGATCACCCCCACCTGGGCAGGGTCCTCGAAAGCGGCGAAGACGATGGCATCCTTTACATTGCGATGGACCTTCTGGAAGGCTTCGGCCTCGATGTATTCTTCGCCAAGCGGCAGCCGCTCTCCTGGGAACAGAAGTTTTCATGGGCGGACCAGATCTGCTCCGGCCTCGAGTACCTGCATGCGCGAGCACTCGTACACGGCGGCATCCGGCCGGCCAGGGTGTTCGTGGAGAATTCGGGGCGGATTCGGATACTTGGATTCGGCCCGGCTCGCGCCGAGCTTTCTCGGCCGGCGCATCCGCGCCACCTGACCCCGGATCAGATCCTGGGCGAAAGCTACACACCTGCTTCAGATGTTTTCGCCCTGGGATCCGTGCTGTTCGAGCTGGTGACCGGGCAGTCTCCCTTCCCGACAACCGACAACGACCCCGGCAAACTGGCCAAGGCCATCGTTTTTCAGCGTCCGCTGACGATCAAGACGCTGATTCCGGATGTCCCTTCCGGTTTGGACATGGTGATCTATCGGGCCTTGCAGAAAGATGTAGCGCTACGCCTGCCCGACGCGGGCGCGCTGCGGCGGGAACTGGCGGCCACCGCGCCGGCCGCCGCTGCCGCTGGGGACGCCGGCGAAAAACCGAAGACGCGGGCACTGACGAAACAGCAGCAGGAAGAAACGATGATCGAGCCGCCTTCGGGCGGCAGGCTTCCGGCGGCGAAGAGGCCGGCGCCAGAGCACCCGCCGATCGACAAAGAACCGGGCTACGATCCGCAGAAGACGATAGTGAC
Source organism: Terriglobia bacterium (assembly GCA_046714815.1). Classification (GTDB taxonomy): domain Bacteria; phylum Acidobacteriota; class Terriglobia; order JAJPHL01; family JAPKYU01; genus JBKKAI01. Next base: position 2,920 of record JBKKAI010000704.1, read on the forward strand.
GAGGCGGCCGAAGGCTGGTGAGGCACCGGCCGGAGCCACGGGCGCGGCGGGAACAATGGGCACGACCGGCAAGATCACCAGGTCCGGCCGCATCCCCACCGGAGCGGTGCCGCCGCGCGACTCCGTCTTCTGCCCTTCTTGTACCCAAGCGAACCTGAAGGGCAGCGTTGCCTGTTCAAAGTGCGGGTTGCCTCTGGCCGAGGAGATCATCCCGGCGTCCGAACCCGCCGCGCCGAAACCCTGGTATGGCAATGAGGCGGTGATCACCGCCTTGATTCTTGCCGTTCTGCTGGTGGTGCTGGCGCTGTGGGCCTGGTTTTACAAGGCTTGAGGCGGCAGACCGGAGTCAACATTGGTTTCCGTTTGCGACTCTGGGTGCCGTACGGAGGAACAACATTGCTCGCACGGTTTTCCGCCACCCTGGGTTTCGCGCTGCTTTCGGCCGCGGCCGCATCCGGCCAGGGAC
>JBKKAI010000705.1:0-2875 GCA_046714815.1 Terriglobia bacterium
ATGACGAACAGGAACAGCACCATGATTCCGCCGACGTACAGGATCACCTGGACGCCGGCCAGGAACTCGGCGTGCAGGTGCAGGAACAGGCCCGCGATCCCCAGCAGCGTGCTGATCAGCCACATAGCGCTGTGCACGGCGCTGGCGCGGGTGATGGTCATCAGCCCGCCGCCCAGGATGATGACCGCGAAGGTGTAGAAAAAAATTGTATCCAGCATCGCTCAGCTTATCAGCACCAGCGCCACGGCGATCGCGATCACGTTCGCGATCCCCAGCGGGATCATCAGCCGCCAGCCCAGCCGCATCAACTGGTCGTAACGATAGCGCGGGAACGTGAAGCGGAACCACATGAACGAGTAAATAACCAGGGTGACCTTGGCCAGGAACCAGAACAGGCCACTCACCAGCCGGTTGAACGCCGGCCAGACAAACAGCGCGGCCACGGACAGGAAGGCCAGGCCCAGCCCGGCCAGCGCGACCTTGTCCAACGGGCGGCGGTTGCGCCCCACCAGGTAAAGACAGAGCAGCGCGACGAGCGCCAGCGAGCCGGCCGGCACGATGTAATCGAGCAGCCACAACTGCGGGACGTTGGGAAACGGGCGCAGCCAGCCGCCCCAGAACAGCGTCACCGCCACCGACGAAACAATAAAGATGTTGGCGTACTCGGCCAGGAAATAGAGCGACCAGCGGAAGCCGCTGTACTCGGTCATGAAGCCGGCCACCAGCTCCGACTCGGCCTCCGGCATGTCGAACGGCGCGCGGTTGGTTTCGGCGATGGCCGCCACCAGGTAAAGGAAAAAGGCCACCAGCCCCAGCGGAAACAGGCTGAACACGAACCAGGTGCGGCCGCTCTGCTGGGCCTTGACGATCTCCACCATGCTCAGCGTGCCGGCCATCAGCAGAACGGAGACGATGGCGAAGCCCATCACGACTTCGTAGCTGACCATCTGCGCGGTGGCGCGCAGCGAGCCCATCAGCGGGTAATGGCTGTTCGAGGCCCAGCCGCCCAGGATGATGCCCAGGATTCCCACCGAGGAGACCGCCAGCAGGAACAGGATGCCGATGTTCAGGTCGGCGATGTACAGCTTCTCGCCGAACGGCACCACGGAAAAAGCCACCAGCGCCGTGGTCACCGAGATGATCGGCGCCATCAGGAACACCCACTTGTCGGCCAGCGCCGGGACAATGTCTTCCTTGATGAGCAGCTTGACGGCGTCGGCGATGGGCTGCAGCAGGCCGTGCGGGCCCACGCGCATCGGCCCCAGCCGCGCCTGCATGTCGGCCATCACCTTGCGCTCCATCAGCACGATGTAGCCGGCCACCAGCGGGAAGACGCCGACCACCAGCGCCATGATGATGTAGGGACGCGCGGCATCCAGGGTGAACGGCAGCGTGAATGGAAGCTGGATGGGCATTTTTCCTACACAGACAAGAATGCCTGTGCCACTAGCGGTCCACCTCTCCCAGCACGATGTCAATCGTGCCGATGATCGCCACCACGTCGGCCACCATGTGGCCGCGCACCATCTTGTCGAGGGCCTGCAGGTTGACGAATGAGGGCGGGCGCACGCGGCAGCGGTACGGCTGCGTGCTGCCGTCGCTTACCACCAGGTATCCCAGCTCGCCCTTGGGCGCTTCGATCGAGTGGTAGATCTCGCCGATCGGCGGTTTCACCACTTTGGGAATCTTGGCCATGATCGGGCCGGCGGGAATCTTCTCGACCGCCTGCAGGATGATGCGCCGCGACTGGCGCATCTCCTCCATGCGCACCAGGTACCGGTCGAACGTATCACCATGCTCGCCGACCGGCACGTCGAACTCGAAGTCATTGTAAGCGCAGTAGGGCAGCGCCTTGCGGATGTCCCACTTGACGCCGGAGGCGCGCAGCACCGGGCCGGTGACGCCGAGATCAATGGCGTCGGCGGCCGAGATCACGCCGACGCCGCGGGTGCGGCCCACCCAGATGCGGTTGGTGGTCAGCAATTCTTCGTATTCGTTGATCCGGCGCGGAAAGTCATCGCAGAAGGCTTTCACGTCCTGCTCGAAGCCGTCGTATGTCTCGTACTGCAGGACCCCGATGCGGAAGGCTTGCGTGGTGAGCCGCGCGCCGCAGTACTTCTCGAAGATCTTCAGGATTTCCTCGCGCTCGCGAAAGGTGTAGAACAGCGGCGTCAGCGCGCCGATGTCCAGCGCGTGCGTGCCCAGCCACAGCAGGTGGCTGGCGATGCGGTTCAACTCGGTGAGGATCACCCGCACGTACTGCGCGCGCGGCGGCGCGCTCGCGTTCATCAGCTTCTCCACCGCCTCGCAGTAGCCCAGGCCGTTGGAGACGGCGGCGACGTAATCCATGCGATCCACATAGGGGTTGAACTGCGCGTAGGTCCGGTTCTCGGCGATTTTCTCCACGCCGCGATGCAGGTAGCCGATCACGCACTCCGATCCCATCACCTTTTCGCCGTCGAGCGTCAGCACCACCCGCAGCACGCCGTGCGTGGACGGATGCTGCGGCCCCATGTTGAGCACGATCTCGTTGGTGTCGAGGAACGTGGCTTCGGCGCTGGTGGCGCGTGTCTCGTCCGGGCGGGAAGTCGGCGGCATGGGGTCAGGCATCGGGTGTGGTCGTCGCTTGCGTTATTGGCCGCTTTCGATATGCAGGTTTTCCTGCACCCATTGCACGTCCTGTTGCAGGATGTGATAGTCCTTGCGCAGCGGGTGTCCCTGCCATTCGTCGGGCAGCAGGATCCGCTTCAGATCGGGGTGGCCGCTGAAGCGGATCCCGAACATGTCATACACTTCGCGCTCCAGCCAGTTGGCCGCGGCCCAGACCGGAACCACGCTTTCGATGGCTTCGTTCTCACCGAGCGGGGCCTTGAGG
>JBKKAI010000706.1:0-3766 GCA_046714815.1 Terriglobia bacterium
TAATGCGGAATTGACGGCCGCCCTTCGGCGGGCCGCTGGCGACGCTCGACAGGCCATCCCATTCCGAATTCCGCATTCCGTTGGAAGCTCGCCGCGGCGAGCGGGCGAGGACGTCCGCGTTAAAACACTACGCGCAGGCCGAACTGGATGCTGCGCGCGTCGGTGACCTCGGTCACGGCGCCGAAGCCGGGTGCGAGCATGACGTGGGCCGGCGGGCCGAAGTCGGGGTGATTAAAGGCATTGAACAGCTCGCCGCGTAACTGTACGTAGCTACCCTCGCGGAGGGCGAAGTTCTTGTTGATCGAGAAGTCGAAGCTGATCCGGCCGTCGGCGCGGATCAGCCCGCGGCCCGCGTTGCCGAAGGCGAACGGCGCCGGCGCCACGAACGCGTCGGTATCGAACCACCGGCTGATGCGCCGCTGGTCCACGGGGAGATTGGGGTCGCGTAGGACGTTGGCGCGGAGGCCGCCGGCCGAGAAGGCGTTGGTCGTGTTGGTCTGCATCGTGACCGTAAACGGCCCGCCGCTCTGCATGCTGGCGATGGAGCCGACCGTCCAGCCGCCGAGAATCGTCGAAAGCGCGCCCTTCGGCAGCCAGCGCCGCCCCTTCCCCCACGGCAGGTCATACACCGAACTCCAGACGAACCGGTGGACAATATCAATGGTGCTGGGTCCCTTGTCCAGACGCCGGTTGTAATAATCCTGGAAGATCTGGTTGTCGCCGAAGCCGGCGGCCTCATCCACGTTGCCGATGCTCCGCGCCCAGGTGTAGGACCCGAGGAAGTTGAGCCCGTGCGACAGCCGTTTCTCCAGGCGCAGAACTCCGGCATGATAGTTGTTCACGCCCATGGCCGGAAAGTTGATCGTCACGTTGTTGAACTGCGGGAACGGCCGGCGCACCTGCGCGTTGCCCGCTCCGACGAGCTGCGGGGGAACCTGGTTCATGTTCAGATTGGAGATCGGCAGCTTGCGCCCGAGGTTGCCCATGTAGCTGACCTCGGCCACGACGTTGCCCGGCAACTGGCGCTGGACCCCCAGGCTGAACTGCTGCGCGTAGCCGGTCCGGCGGTTGCGCTCGTAGAAGGTGACGTTGGTCGAGACGCGCTCGCCGACGGCCACCGCGCCGAACCGGTCGTCGCGCGCCGGCGCCGACAGGTTCACCCCCGTCACTCCCTGGCCCAGATAGAACGCCGGGGTGATGCCGCTATCCGGAGAAGAGATGCCGGCCGAGCGTTCGAAGCCCAGCGAAGCGGAGTTGGGCGCGCCGTGCAGGAAAGGATGTTCGTAGAAGATGCCGTAGCCGCCGCGCACCACCCAGGTGTCGCGCCCCGTCGGCCGCCAGGCAAACCCGAAGCGCGGTGCGATGTTGTTCCAGTCGGCCGCGTAGGGCTGCTCGGGCCAGCCGCTGACACCGGCGAAGCGCACCACTCCGGGAGTCCGCGAAACCGGGTTGATGGCCTGCTGGTCGAAACCGTTCATGCGGTTGTCTTTGTCGGTGATCGGCGTGTCGGTCTCCCAGCGCAGGCCCAGGTTCAGGGTCAGGCGCGAGCTGACCTTCCAGTCGTCCTGCACGAAAAAGCCCAGGTACCAACTGTAGCGGTCCAGCGGATCGGTCTCCCGCAACGAGAAGCCGTTGACGAACCCGGCCAGGAACGACGCGAACCCCAAGCCCGTTTGCGCATTACCGGGAAGCCCGGTGCCGGTGGTGGCGAAGCTGTAATCGCCGGAGATGATCGGGCGGTTGATCTCGAAGTTGATGCTCTCGCGCAGCTCGCCCCCGAACTTCACCATGTGGCGTCCCCGCACCCAGGTCCAGTTATTGACGGCCTGGTGCTGCTTGATGGGGAACTGGCGGCGCTCGGAGCTGTCGCCCAATCCCGCAATCCCGCTCACGTTGATCGTGGGAAAGGCATCGTCGGGAACGCCCCGCAGGCCGATCTGGCGGATCACGTCGCTTCCCACGCCGGGGCTGAGGCTGTGGTTGATCCGGTTGGCGAACGAGTAGCGGGCATCCATGATCAGATTCGACTTCAGGCTGTAGGTATCGGCGAACAGATAACTCTTCTGCCAGCGGTTCTGAATGGGGGCGTTGGGATCCGCCTCCAGTTTGGGATAGACCGTGGTGCGAAACTGCGGGTCGCGGTTGTACAGGTAGCGGAAGTAGAAGCGGTTGTGGTCGCTGAAAACGTGGTCCACGCGCGCGGTGACGTTATCGCGCGTGAATTTCTGGGTGCGATTGCCGATGAAGTTCTGCGCCCCGGCGACGCTGACCGGCGGGCGGTTGGCCTCGGGCCAGTAAGCCACGAGCTGGCGGGTGACGGGGTCCAGTGCGTTCGACGGGATAACGTTGCCGGGGAACGGGTCGCGCACGGTTTGGTTGCCCGCGGCGCGCGTGGTCAGCGGATTGTAAATCCGGATGAGCTGGCCGCGCGTGTCCAGCGTCTGGGAGAAGTTCCCCTGCCGTTCAAGGGCGGTGGGGACGGTCAGGATCTGAGTTGACCCATCCGTTCGGCGGGTGCCTTCGTAGCCGGCGAAGAAGTGAGTGCGATTGCGCAGGATGGGCCCGCCGAGCGTTCCGCCGAACAGGTTGTAGCGCAGCGGCGCCTTCAGCTTGCGGGTCCCGTCGGTGGGGGCGAAAAATCCCGGCGCATCCAGCCGATCGTTGCGGAAGTATTCGAAGCCGCTTCCGTGAAAATTGTTGGCGCCGGACTTGGTCGTGCTGATGAGCAGCCCGCCGGCCGACCCGCCGTACTCGGCGGCGTACGCGTTCTGGACCACGCGAAACTCCTGAATGACCTCGACCGAGGGATCGGTGTCTACCTGGCCGACGCCGAGGCGCATGTTCTGGATGTTTCCTCCGTCCAGCCAGAACATCTGGTTCTGCACCCGGCCGCCGGCCAGGCTGAAGTTAGGCTTGGCGAAGTTGCTGTAATTGACGAACACGACACCGCCGGCCAGCCGGGCCAGCTCGAGGACCCGCCGGCCGTTCAAAGGCATCTCGCTGACGACGCGGCTGTCAACGAACTGGCCGACCGTCGCCGAAGCGCTCTCCAGCAGCGGAGCCTCGGCGGTCACCTGCACGACCTCGGTGACGTTGCCCAGTTCCATGGCGATGTCCAGCGCCAGGACGTCGGCCGTCTGGACCGCCAGCCCCTTGCGCTCGTACCGCTTGAATCCGGGCCCGGAAGCGCTGATCCGGTAGAGGCCCGGCGGCAGGAACGATAGGGCGTAAATCCCGGCCTCGTTGCTGACCGCCTGGATGGAGACCCCCGTCCGCTCGTTGGTTGCGACCACTTCGACCGCGGGGATCACGGCGCCCTGCGGGTCCAGGACGCGGCCGGAAATGCGGCCCAGCGAGGTTTGAGCCAGCGCCATGCCCACCAGAACCAGAGCCGCGCACAGAACAACCAGTGCGCGCCGCATCGCCTTGCTTCGAAGCTTCTCGCCCATAACGCCTCCTCAAAGACCCACCAGGGGGCTGAATGTGCTTGCTATGCTATACCAGGGAGGCACGGCGGGACAATTCCGAGCGAAGGAGGCAGAAGGGTCGCTGCGTGGAGCCTGCCCACCGCGCTCACCGGCAGCGGCTACTGAGGATCGCCCCGGAGCGCATGCTCCGGGTTGCGGCTATTGCAGGCGGACGGCGGTGGATCATTCGAGGATCAACCATAAATGCCCCATCGTGAAAAAGGCCCCTGCCGGGCAGGGGCCCTCGGCTGAAACGAGAGAGATCAGCCCGTCTTGCGATAGACCGGCGTCTCGAAGTC
>JBKKAI010000707.1:0-3141 GCA_046714815.1 Terriglobia bacterium
CCTATGGAGTGCGGTGGCTTGCCACCGCTTTCTACGGCGGGAGCTTGCTCCCGCCGCGCGGTTCAATAGTCGTCCGCGAGATCGAGCCGATCATGCGGAAAATCCATAATGGTGCGAAAGAATGACGTTTCCGCCATCCGCTCGAACCAGGCGGCTGAGCACCACTTATAGGCCACCGGATCGGATACCAGATTGTGGTGAACCGCGTTCCTATGAACATACCCCAGCCGAGCAAAGTAAGAGCGCTGATAGCTGATGTGCGACTCCCAGTATTGGAACCAGACTTTTCGCCCGGGAGTCTGATCCAGCGAGTTGATCTCTCGGGCGGTCACCGAGTGAAGGTGGCGGATCAGAGACTGCAAACTGCGGCCTTGTTCCGGAGCGAGTCCCACGAAGTGGTAATGGTTCGCCAGAATCGCCCATGCCTGCAGCTTCCAGTCGTAGAGCGCCGCGAGTTCCAGAAGTCTGTCATGGAGCAGTTGTAGTTTCTCTGGAGTATTGAACAGGTTTTTCTTCAGATACGTCCCACTCGTAACGATGTAGGCGCCTGCGGCGCTAAGACGATGTGCGGGACGGTGAGGCCACTCGGGCATCACCCCATTGTAGAACGGCGGGAGCAAGCTCCCGCCGTAGAAAGCGGCGGCAAGCCGCCGCACTCCAAATCCCAGGCTAGCGCGACGGCCGGTGGGCCCTGGAGTGGTGCGGCGAGGCCGCGCCGCCCTGCGTGGGATGAATCACCACCTGGCGGTAGGAGCCCAGGCCCTCGCGCTCGGTGCGCCCGCCGGATTCGCCGCGCAGCGCCATGTGGATCATGCGGCGCTCGCGGGAGTTCATGGGGCTGAATTTGTAGATGACGCCGGTGCGGCGCACCTTATCGGCGGCCGCGCGCGCGGCAAGCTGCAGTTCATCCACGCGCATCATGCGGTATTCCTGGCAATCGAACAGGATGCGCTCGCGCTCGTCCCCCGACAGGTCCACCGACTCCAGCACCACGTGCTCGATGGCCTTGAGCAGCTCCGCCTTGTTCTCCAACAGCAGGTCGGCATCGGGGCCGGTGAAGGCCACCACCATGTCGGGGTTCTCGAAGGCCCGCTCGTACAGGCCGGCGGTGTCCCGCGCTTCAAAGGTCACGTTCAGTTTCGACAGGCGAACCGTTTCGGAGAGCAGCGGCTCGATTCGCGAAGCGACCTGCTGGAAGTTGAATCTGGAGTCCGGCATCTGGCCCCTTACTTTACCAGCGCGGGCTTGGGTGCGGCGGCCGCGCCGAATTCGGATTTATTAATGTACCACTGTTGCGCAATCCCCACGATGTTGCCCACCATCCAGTACAGCACCAGGCCGCTCGACACGTTGTAAAACATCACTCCGAAGATCACGGGCATCCACAGGAACATCTTCTGCTGCACCGGGTCAGTGGTTGTCTGCGGCGTCATCCTCTGCAGCAGGAACATCGTGCCCGTCATCAGCGCCGGCAGGACATACCAGGGGTCGGGCGCCGCCAGGTCCTTCACCCAGCCAAACCAGGGCGCGTGGCGCATCTCGATCGAGATGGACAGCACCTTGTAGAACGCGTAGAGGAACGGGACCTGCAGCAGCATCGGGAAACAGCCGCCGATCGGATTGATGCCGTGCTTCTTGTAGAGGTCCATGACCTCCTGGTTCTGCTGCTGGCGGCGGGGGTCGTTGAACTTGTATTTCTTGTACTTTTCCTGGATGGCCTTGACCTGCGGCGCCATCTTCTGCATCTTCAGCGCCGACTTCATGCTCTTCAGCTTGAGGGGGAACAGCAACAGGTTGATGACCACGGTGATCAGCACGATGGCCCAGCCGTAGTTGGCCACCACGTTGCCGTAAATCCACTTCAGGCCCAGAAACAGCGGCTTGGCGATGAAGGCGAACCAGCCGAAATCCACCAGCTCGGCCAGGGTCAGAGCCGGCTCGCCCTGGCGCGCGCGCTCTTCGCCTCCCGGCAGGGGATAGATGCCGCCCAGCACATCGAGGGCCTTGGGGCCGACAAAGACGCGCAGGTGGTTTTCGGCTGCGCCGCCGGCGCCCACTCCCGCCAGCAGGAAGGCGCCGGGGGCCGTCTCCGGCTTATATTCCGAGCGGAAGATGCGCACAGTGGAAAGGCCGCCGGGCGCGCCGGCCGCGGCGGGCATGAAAGCAGCGGCAAAGAACGTGTCCTCAATCCCGCCATAGAAGAACGGCCCCTCGCCGATTTTTTCCTCGGCTTTCAGATCGCTGTAAGCCTTGCGCTCCAGGTTGCCGGGGCGCGCGGCAAAGACGCCGTTGGTCAGGTACGCGTTGGACAGCGAGTGATCGCCGAAGCCGGCCCGCCAGGCAAGCTCGTGCGGCGCCGGACTTCCTCCGCTCGAAACCTGCGACGAAACTTCCAGGACGTAGCTGTTGTGCTGAAACTGGAATTCCTTGCGCGCGGCGACCGTACCGTCGGCGTACTCGAAGACGATCCGCGCCGGCTCCGGCTGCACCTGGAACAGCGCGTTCCACAGCTTATTGCGGATGGCCTCGTCGTCGCTCCAGACCATGAATGGGAACCCGACCGATGTTCCCGCGGTCTGGTTCACCAGCTCGAGCGTCTTTCCGTTGCGGTCCCGGTAGCGCTTGAGCGTCCAGCTCCTCACGACAGCGCCGCGGTTGGAAAAGACCACGCGGTAGAGATCGTTCTCGATCATGTGCGTGGTCTCGGCGAGTGCTTCTTTCGCCTGGATCGGGGCCTGGACCGGCGGCGGCCCGCCCCGCCGCTTGGCCGCGGACGGCGTTGGGGCCGTAGTTGACGAGGGCGTTGACGAGGGTGTTGACGAGGGTGTTGTCGGCGCCGCTGCTTTCCTCGCTGCCGGGGCCGGCGGCGGCGGCGCAAACCGGCGCTGCAGCGCCGCCGAGATCAGCAGCACCAGCGCCGACAGCGCAAAGGCCAGCAACACGCGCTTCTCCGTTGAGATTTCTTTTGGGGGCATGAATCCTTATCGGGCCTCTATCACTGGACTGGGTCGTAGCCTCCCGCGTGGAAGGGGTGGCAGCGCAGCAGGCGCCGGGTCGCCATCCAGCTTCCGCGCGCCGCGCCGTACTGCTCGATCGCCTGCTTCGCGTACTCCGAGCAAGTCGGATAGAACCGGCAGGCCG
>JBKKAI010000708.1:0-2865 GCA_046714815.1 Terriglobia bacterium
AAACGCGGCGTGTTCAAGACCACCGTGTCGCGCCGCGAGAGCTTCCAGTTAACGCCCCAGGCGATCCAGGAGATCGAGTTCAACTTCGAGGCTTTGCGGCCCCACCTCCGCGCGTAGGACAGCCTTCCGGCTGTCTTGCGGGGAGCAGTACTCGGGAGATTGACAGGCGCGCGGCGGTACCGATACCATAAGTTGGAAACTGCCATGGCAACCACAGAAACAGTCGCGAAACCGGCGGTCACCGCGTTTGACCGCTTTAACAATGTCCTGCGGAACGCTGTAAGCCTCGGGGCTTCGGACGTGCACATCGTGGTCGGGAGCGGGTTCCGCCTCCGGCTCAAAGGCGAGATGGAACCGGCGGCGGACAAGGCGCCGCTGTCGCCCTCCGACGTGGCCACGGTTGCCGCGGGCATCCTGCTGGCGGGCCGCAAGACCACGCGCGAGAACGTGGCCTCCTTCGTCCAGGGGATCACCGATTACGACTGCTCCTACAGCCTGGGAGATGTCGGCCGCTTCCGCGTGAACATGTGCAGCCAGCGCGGTTCGCTTTCGCTGGTGCTGCGGCACATCCCGTTCACCATCCCCGATTTCACCAAGTTGGGTCTGCCGGCGGTGCTCGAGCAGGTGTCGTTGACCGAACGCGGGCTGGTTCTGCTGACCGGCACCACCGGCAGCGGCAAGTCATCCACCCTGGCCGCGATGGTGAACCACATCAACAAGGTCAGGCAGGCCAAGGTCATCACTATCGAAGACCCGATCGAGTTCATGTATCGCGACATCAAGGCCAACATCATCCAGCGCGAGGTGGGCTCGGATACCGAGAGCTTCGGCAAGGCGCTGCGCGCCGCCCTGCGCCAGGACCCCGACATCATCCTGGTGGGCGAGATGCGCGACACCGAAACGATTGACATCGCCATCAAGGCGGCCGAGACCGGCCACCTGGTGTTTTCCACCGTCCATACCACCGACGCGCCGAAGACCATTTCCCGCCTGATCAGCGTCTTCGAGGCCAACGAGCAGACCATCGTCCGCATGCGCCTGTCGGAAACTTTGCAGGCCGTCGTCTCGCAGCGCCTGTTGCCCAAGGCCGACGGCACCGGCCGCGTGGTGGCCTGCGAGATCATGCGGCATACCAAGACCATTCAGGAATGCATCGAGGACCCCTCGAAAACCGACGCGATCAAGGACTTCATCGAGAAGGGCCGCGAGATGTATGGGATGCAGACCTTCGCCCCGCACCTGACCGAACTGTACAAGGCGGGTGTGATCACCCTGGATACGGCCATCCATGCGGCTACCAGCGCGGCCGACTTCCAGCGCAACCTGCAGTTCATGTAAAACAGTAGCACAGGCATTCCTGCCTGTGCCGCTCGAACCAGGGCACAAAGCAAGTGGAGACATTGGACGTCCTGATCGCCGGGGGAGGCCCCACAGGCTTGGCCTGCGCCATCGAGTGCCGGCGCGCCGGGCTTTCCTATGTGGTTCTGGAGAAGGGCTGCATCGCCCAGTCCATCGTGGACTACCCGGTCAACCTGGTCTTTTTCACTACTCCGGAGCTGTTGGAGATCGGTGACATCCCCATGACCTCGGTGCGCGAGAAGCCCACACGGACCGAGGCGCTCAAGTATTACCGGCGCGTGGCCCAGCACTACGGCCTGCGCGTCCAACAGTATGAGCGCGTGCTGCGGGTGGAGGGCGCCGACGGCGCGTTCACCGTGTTTTCGCGGACACGCAGCGGCCAGGACCGCGCCTGCGGCGCGCGCAAGCTGGTGCTGGCCACCGGCTACTACGATCAGCCCAACCGCCTGGGCATCCCCGGAGAAGACCTGGAGAAGGTCGCGCACTATTATCGCGAAGCGCATCCCTTCTACGACACCGATGTCGCGGTGATCGGCGGAAAAAACTCCGCGGCGGTGGCCGCGCTGGACCTCTATCGTCACGGCGCGCGGGTCACGCTGGTCCACCGCGGGCCCTCCGTTTCAAACTCGGTCAAGTACTGGCTGAAGCCGGACCTGGAAAACCGCATCAAGGACGGCGAGATCACCGCCCTGTTCAACTCCGCCGTGAAGGAGATCCGGCAGGAGTGCATCCTGGTGGAAACGAGCGAGGGAAGCCGGTGGCTCAAAAATGATTTCGTGTTTGCCCTGATCGGCTACCATCCCGACCTGGATTTCCTGGCGGCGCTGGGCGTGCGCATGGACCCCTCCACCGGCCGCCCCGACTGCCACGCCCAGCATTACGAGACCAACGTCCCGGGCGTGTACCTGGCGGGCGTGCTGGTGGCGGGCATGCATACCAACGAGATCTTCATCGAGAACGGCCGCTTCCACGGCCGCCAGATCGCCGCCGACATTTCCTCCCGCCTGCGCGTCTGAACCGGTGCTACAGTAGGCGGATGGTCGGCGAGCTCATCAGGAACGCATCGGCGCTGGCGAAGGGGATGGCGGTCACGTTCCGGCAACTGTTCCGCCCGACGATCACGGAGAACTACCCGGCCGAGCCGGCGCATTTCGAGTCACGCTTCCGCGGCGTGCACGTGCTGCAGCGCGACGAGAACGGCCTCGAGAAGTGCGTCGCCTGCTTCCTATGCGCCGCCGCCTGTCCCGCCAACTGCATCTATATCGAGGCCACCGAGAACACGCGCGAGCAGCGCATCAGCGCCGGCGAACGCTACGCCAGCGTTTACAACATTGACTACAACCGCTGCATCTTCTGCGGCTATTGCGTGGAAGCCTGCCCCACCGACGCCATCACCCACGGCCACGCCTTCGAGATCGCCAGCTACAACACCACTTCGCTGATCTATCGGAAAGAGCAGCTACTGCTGAAACCGGGCAAATCGCAGCCGGCGCATTAGCTTTGGAG
>JBKKAI010000709.1:0-9891 GCA_046714815.1 Terriglobia bacterium
GGCAGGAATGCCTGTGCCACCCGGGCGGCTGTTTATCGCCGCGCATCCGGCGGCGCTGGTGGTTCGCGCGGTGCTCGGACGCCTGCGGGATTTTTCGGTGACCCGGGCGGTCGTGAACATTTTCGAGCCGGCCAGCGAGCGCGGCGCGGCCGGCGTGGATGAACTGCACCAACAGACGCTGAGCCTGCTGTCCTTCCAGCAGCCGCCGCGGCAGGTGTTCGATACGCAGGTGGCGTTCAACCTGGTTGCCGCCTGCGGCGAACAGAGCCGGCCGCCGCTGGCCGACATCGAGCAGCGCATCGCCCGCCACGTCTATGCCCTGCGTCCGGGGAATAGCGACGGGTTACCCGCCGGGCCTGCGGGCGACCCAGAGCGTACCATCCGAGTGGGCGCGCAGCCGTCGCTGCGCCTGGCGCAGGCGCCGGTTTTCCACGGACATACCTTTTCGTTTTACGTCGAGCTGGAGCGGCCGCGCGGCGTGGCGGAGATCGAGCGCGCCTTCGAGGGCGGCGGCTTTGACCTGCGGCGCCGCGGCTCGGATTCGTCCGGCGAGCCGCCTTCGGCCGCCGGCGCGGCCACCTCCAATGACATCCTGGTGGGCGACATCCGCGCCGACTCCGCCGCCCAGCGCGGCTACTGGTTGTGGGCGGCCGCCGATAACCTGCGCCTGCTGGCGCTCAACGCCGTGCGCATCGCGGAACTGGCATGAGTAAAGTCCAGGGACTCGTTATTCTCCCCGCCGCGCTTTTACTTTTGACGGCGGGGTGCGGATACCGGATGGCCGGGCGGGGCGCGCAGATTCCCGCGCACGTGCAGACGATCGCCGTGCCGGCGTTCCGCAACGAGACGCCGCGCTACAAGATCGAGCAGGATCTGACGCGCGCGGTGGTGCGCGAGTTCCTGGCCCGCACCCGCTTCCGGGTCCAGCCCGAGGCGGCGGGCAGCGACGCGGTGCTCACGGGCGCGGTGATCCAGTTCTGGTCGGCGCCGCTGGTGGTGGAGTCCACCGGCGGGCGCACCACCGCGGTGAACGTCACCGTGCGCATGCGCGTAAAGCTCACTGACAACCGCAGCGGAAAGGTGCTGTTCGAGAATCCGGACTACACCTACACGGAGAACTACGAGGTGAGCGGCAACGCCGCCATCTATTTTGAGGAGAGCGGGCCGGCCATCGAGCGGCTGAGCCGCACCTTCGCCGCCGCGCTGGTTTCGGCGATCCTGGAGGCCTTTTGACGGCGCTGGCCTACGCTGATTTCCTGAAAAACGCGGCGCGCAAGGAGTTCGCCGCCGGCTACCTGCTGGCCGGCAGCGAATTGTTCTTCCGCGACAAGTTTCGCCAGGCGCTCGTGAAGTTTTTCCTCGACGGGCAGCGCCAGGACGTGTTCGAGCACGACCTGGCCGAGACGCCGGTGCGCGACGCGCTGGACGACGCCGCGTCGCTAGGGCTGTTCGCCGGGCGGCGGCTGCTGTGGCTGCGCAACGCCGAGGCGCTGCTGAGCCGCCGCAAGAGCACGAGCGATGAGGACCCGGAGCGTACGCTCCGAGTTGACGGCGATGGACGCTCCGCGGGGCCGGGTGGATCGAAGCCCTCGCCGCTGCCACAGACCGCGTCGAAGCACTCGCCGGAGGCCATCGCCGGATATTTCGCGCGGCCGCAGCCGGCCAGCGTCGTGGTGTTCGAAGCCACGGGGCTCGACCTGGCCGACCGCGATGACCTGCGCAAATGCGAGCGTCTGGAAAAACTGCTGCCGGCGCCATCCGTGCGCCTGGAGCGGCCGGCCCTCGGGCAGGCGGCGCGCTTCCTGGCCGAAGAGGCGCGCCAAAACGGCTTCGTACTCGAAGATGACGCCGCCCGCGAGCTGGCCGAGGCCTGCGCCCGCGACCTGGCCCGCGCCGGCATGGAGCTCGAGAAGCTGATGCTGTATGCCGCCGGCCGCGGCCGCGTCACTTCCGCCGACGTCGAGGCGCTGGTGCCCGCCGAAAGCACTTTTACGTTGTGGGAGATCTCCGACGCCATCGGCGACCGCGACGTGCCGCGCGCGCTTCGCCTGCTGCAGGAGATGCTGCGCCAGGACACCCCGCCGCTGCTGGTGGCTTCGCTGATCGCCGGCCAGGTGCGCAAGCTGCTGAAGTGCAAGGAAGGCGCCAAGGAGTGGGTGCATCCCAAGGTGCGCGACCAGGCACGCAAGTTTTCCGCCGCCGAGTTGGCGCGCGCCCTCGAAAGGTTGTTTGAGGCCGACGTTGCGCTGCGTTCCTCGCCCCCGGAGGAGCGCGTGGTGCTGGAGTGCCTGGTCATGGACCTGGCAAGGAACAGTCCTGGGTCCACTCGTTGACGCGGTCAGAAGTCCTGAAGCAGTTTCACGTCCGAGGCCCGTTGACCGCCCACGAATTGTCATGCAAAATGTTATACATGAGGAAGACGACGATCTCGATACGCGAGCTCCAGCAAAACCTCAAGCGGGTGATGGCACGAGTCGAGCGTGGTCAGGTAATCGAGGTGACGCGGCGGCGCCGGCCGGTTGCGCGCCTGGCTCCGATGCGTCTCACCGGCTCGCTTTCCCCCTGGCCTGATCTGGACGCGCGAGTGCGGGCCGTTTTCGGTGACCGTATCGTCACACCCGGGGCGGCACAGGCGGTTATCGAGGCACGTGGAGAACGGTGACGACTTACGCCGACTCGAGCGCACTGGTCGCAGTCTACGTACCGGAACGCTTCTCGAAAGCTGCTCGTCTGGCGGTTCGGACAGTTGCGCAGATCCCTTTCACAGCGCTTCATCAACTGGAGGTTCTGAACGCGTTCGAGCTCCTGGTGGGGCGCGGCCTGATCGGCAGGGCCGAGTGCCGTGCCATTCAAGCGCACCTGCAGGCGGACGTCGAAAGCCAACGGCTCTTGCCGGTCTCTCTGGACATGGAACGCGTGTTCACGGACGCGTGCGAGCTCTCACGGGCCTACACGGCGAAGTTTCTCGCCCGCAGCCTGGACCTGCTTCACGTTGCCGCCGCGCATGCTGCAATGTGCACAACGTTCGTGTCTGCCGATGATCGCCAACTGGCCGTCGCGAAAGCCACCGGCCTCGAGGTCGTGGACATCAAGCGCCGCGCTCGGCGTCAGAAATCCTGATCCGTGAATGCGTGATCGCTCTGCCCTTCCGGCGCTCGGCCGGTCAACAGTCTTTGGCGCCAAGGGCGACCTCTGCTACGGTAGCGGCAGGCAGAGGAGAAGATAGCCATGCAGCGCGTCAATCGAAGACAATGGCTTCAGCGTGTAACGGGAAGCGCTCTGGGAGCGGCCTTCCCCGGGCCCCAACTTCAGGCCGGCGCCGGCGAGTACCAACTCTTCTGGGGCGATCTCCACAATCACAACGCCGTCGGCTATGCCCAGGGGTCCATCGAGCGGACGTACGAAATCGCCCGCAGCCACCTGGATTTTTTCGCCTTCACGCCGCACGCCCAGTGGCACGACATGCCGCGGATGCCGAACAACGCCCATGAAAAGTGGGTCAAAGGTTTTCAGGCGCTGCGCGAGCAGTGGCCGAAAGTGCAAAGGCTGGCGGCGGCCAACAACGAGCCGGGGAAATTCGTCTCCTTTCTGGGCTACGAATGGCACTCCAGCGCTTTCGGCGACTATTGCCTCTACTATCCGAAAGACAACCTGCCGCTCGAATCCTTCGACCACGTGCGCGCGCTCCAGAAGTACGCCCGCGAAACCGGAACAATGATCCTCACCCATCACCTGGCCTACAAGCAAGGCTGGCGCGGCGCCAACTGGACCTATCTCGACACGGCCCTGACGCCCGTGCTGGAGATCTATTCCGAGCACGGACTGTCGGAGCACGACCGCGCCGGGCGCGATTTCATCCGCCACAGCAACGGCGGGCGATGGACACGGAACACGCTGCAGGCGGCCCTGCGAAAAGGTTTTCGCGTGGGCGTAATCGCCAGCTCCGATGACCACCTGGGCTTCCCGGGCGCTTATGGCGAAGGACTGGCCGGCATTTATGCCCGGGATTTGTCGCGGCAGTCGCTGCTCGAAGCGCTCCGGGCACGCCGGACGCTGGCCGTGACCGGAGACCGGATCCGTCTGGCCGCCAAACTGAACGGCTCCTGGATGGGTTCGGCCATTCCCTTCGCCGCCGATCGGGAGATGGAAGTTTCCGTCATCGCACAGGACGAAATTGACCGGATCGAAGTTTTGAAAAACAACCGGGTGATGCATCGCCATTTCCCGGCGGACCAGGAGCGCACCGGCCGCTGGCCGGGCGAGGCCCTCTGCCGGCTGGAATTCGGCTGGGGACCGTGGGCGGCGCTGAACATGGCCCGCGTCTGCGACTGGGACGTGGAGACGACGCTGAGCAATGGCAAGCTGCTTTCCCTCACGCCCTGCTTTCAGTCGGGACCCTTCGACGAAGTCCGGCGGAATCGCATCCTCTCGCGTTCAGGAAACTCCTGCCGTTTCCAGATCCACACTTCGCGGCGCGAGGCTTTCGAGGAGCGCCCGACCAACGCAGTGGTGCTGCACCTGGCCGGCGGACCCGAATCGGTCCTCGAGGTGACTCTCACCCGCCCCACACCGCTGAAGTTCCGGAAAACGCTGGCCGAGCTGGCCGAGCATAATGAGATTGAATTCACCGGCCCATTCACCAGCGAATCGCTTCTGATTCACCGGCTGGTCACGCCGGATCTGTTCCGGGCCGCGTTCCGGGCGTCAGACCGTGGCCGGCGCGGGCAAACCGACTGGTACTACGTGCGCGTGACCCAGGCCAACGGGCACCAGGCATGGTCCAGCCCTGTCTGGGTGGAAGGGTGATCGCGCGCTAACGCGGTTTTTCAAGCGATACGGAAATGATCTCTTCATCATTCCGCGCGAAGATGTGGCGGTTCGCGTAGGCCGGATGGGACCAGTTCACCGCGCCCAGTTCGCGGCGGTTCCCCGGATTGGAAGTGGGCTTGATGAGGGGCGTCCTGCTGATCTCCTGATAGTTTTGCGGGGAAAGCCTGGCGATGATCAACTCGCCCCGATCATTGTTGATGAAGTAACGGCCGCCGTGGCGCACGATAAACCCGGACGCCCAGCGAGCTTTCTCCTTCGTCACTTCCATCGTCTCCCACACGCGCTCTCCGGTCTTCAAGTTGAGACACCGGAACTGCCCGTAGCTGCAGATTCCGTAGATGTGATCGCCGTCAATAACCGGAGTGTTCACCACCGCATGCAGGCCATCTGTATTGATCTCGTTATCGCTCTTGCCCTTCCACATCATCCTGGCCGCCGCTCCCGCCAACTCGAGCAACATCGAGCCGTTGTAGAAGGATGAGAACAGCAAGCGCGGCCCGCTCCAGACCGGCGTCGCCAGAGTCATGCCCATATTGACCCGGAAAGGTTGCTGCCAGTGGACCTTACCCGTTGCCGGATCGAGTGAGACCGCGGCAGTGGGATGCCAGATAATCAACTGCCGGATTCCTCCGGCCTCGATGATTACCGGCTGGCCGTAGCCTTGTTCTGAATCCGACGGCAGCGCCCGCCAGATTTCCTTGCCGGTCATCTTGTCGAACGCCATCACCTTGGCGTCCGGCTGGCCGCCGACAATGGCGATCGCGCGGTCTCCGTCAATCAAGACCGCGCTCGTAATTCCCCAAACCGGCATCTGCATCCGGTAGTCTTTGACGTAGTCTTTTTGCCAGATGATGCTGCCCTTGCGGGCGTCAAGGCAGAGCAGCGTACCGCTTCCCCCGACGATGTAAACCCGGCCTCCATCAACGGTTGGCGTGGCGCGTGGCCCCGTGGCGTAGCTTATGCCCCGGTAGTCCGCGTCCCACTCGCGTGTCCAAAGAATTTTCCCGGACTTCTCGTCCAGGGCCAGGGCGCGCTCGATCCCCTTCATTCCGGCAGACCGTTCGAAATCCGTCACGAACACTCGTCCCTCGGCCACGGCCGGTCCCGCGAACCCGCCGCGCACCGGGGCGCGCCAGGATACGGTCAACCCTTTCTCCGGGAAGCTGTCCAGGATGCCGGACTCGTTCCAAATACCGCTTCGTCCCTTGCCGCGCCACTCGGGCCAATCGTCTGCGAGAGACGGCGTGACGAGAGACGGCGTGAAAATGCACACGGCCAGGAACAGATATCCGATCGTTCGTTTCATGTTTGTTATGCCAGGATTTTCCTGACAACCTCGCCGTGCACGTCGGTCAGGCGGAAGTGGCGGCCCTGGAACTTGAACGTCAGCCGGGTGTGATCCATGCCCAGGCAGTGCAGAATGGTCGCGTGCAGGTCGTGGACGTGGACCGGGTCGCGCGTGATGTTATAGCAATAGTCGTCGGTTTCTCCGTGGGTGATGCCCGGCTGGATGCCGCCGCCCGCCATCCAGATCGTGAAGCAGCGGGGGTGATGATCGCGGCCGTAATCGTCGGCGGTCAACCTACCCTGGCAGTAAGCCGTCCGCCCGAACTCTCCTCCCCAAACGACCAGCGTGTCGTCGAGAAGGCCCCGCTGTTTCAAGTCGTGGATCAGCGCGGCGGAAGCCTGGTCGGTGTCGCGGCACTGCCCGACTATCTGCGTGGGCAGCTTCGTGTGCTGGTCCCAGCCCCTGTGGAAGAGCTGAATAAAGCGGACGCCGCGCTCGGCGAGCCGCCGCGCCAGCAGACAGTTGGCGGCAAAGGTGCCCGGCTTCCTGGAATCCGGTCCGTACAAATCGAAGATGCTGTCGGGTTCCTTCGACAGGTCCGTCAGCTCCGGCACCGAAGTCTGCATCCGGTAGGCGACCTCGTATTGAGCGATGCGCGTGGCGATTTCTGGTTCCTGCAATTCCTGCAGCCGGAGCCGGTTGAGTCCCGCCAGATCGTCGAGGAACCGCCTTCGGTCGCGATCGGTGAGGCCCGCAGGGTTTGAAAGATAAAGCACCGGGTCGCCCACCGACCGGAACTTGACCCCTTGATGCCGGCTGGGAAGGAATCCGCTGCCCCAAAGGCGGTCGTAGAGCGGCTGGTCGCCGAGCCTCCCCGTGCCTTGCGAAATCATCACCACGAAGGCCGGGAGGTCTTTGTTTTCGCTGCCCAAGCCGTAGGAGAGCCAGGCCCCGATGCTGGGACGGCCGGCAAGTTGAAATCCCGTCTGGAAGAAAGTAATCGCCGGGTCGTGATTGATCGCTTCGGTGTGCATGGACTTGATGAAGCACAACTGGTCGGCGACCTTCGCCGTGTGCGGCAGCAGCTCGCTGACCCAGGCGCCGGAGTCTCCGTGCTGCGCGAATTGGAACGGCGACGGAACCACGGGAAAGCTCGACTGCGTGGCGGTCATCCCGGTCAAACGCTGCTCCCTGCGGACCGAGCCGGGCAGCTCGGTCCCACTCCGTTCACGAAGGCGCGGTTTGTGGTCGAACAGCTCCATCTGCGACGGGGCGCCCGATTGAAACAGGTAAATGGCCCGCCGGGCCTTGGGCGCAAAATGCGGAAGAGCCTTGTCCCCGGCCTGGAGGTCGTCCTGAAGAAGCGCGTTCAGCGCCGCCGTGCCGATGCCCGCGCTGCTCAAGCCGAAAAAGTGGCGCCGGGTCATCCGCAGCCTGGCTTCCGTCCGTGACTCCATTGGTTTACTCCTTGAGCGCTTACTGCTTGGTGATCGTTTCATCCAGGTTGAGAAGCAGGCTGGCAACCGCGGTGTAAGCCGCCAGCTCGGCAACGTCCAGCCGCTCATTGCGGGGTGACTCGCCCTGGCTCAGGAATTTCAGCGCCGCTTCACGGTCTCCCTGGTAGCGCTCCAGGAAGTAGCGGAAAGCGTTCAGCAGCGTTTTGCTCTCCTCCGGCCCAGGACGGCGGGCGGCCGCCAGGCGGAAGCCAAAGCCGATGCGTTCGTGCGGGATCGGCCCGCCTTCGGTCATCATCCGCTGCGCCAGGGCCCGAGACGCCTCCAGGTAGGCAACATCGTTCATCAAGTGCAGGGCCTGCAGCGGCGTGCTGGTTCTGTTCTCGCGGACCGTGCAGGCTTCGCGCCCGGCGGAATCAAAGATCATCATTCCCGGCGGCGGCGCCGCTCTCTTCCAGAAGCTATAGAGGCTGCGGCGGTAAAGGTTTTCGCCGCGGTCCTGCTTGTAGTCATTCCCGCCCGCCAGCTCTTTCCACAGGCCCGCCGGCTGGTAAGGCCGGACCGACGGCCCGCCGATCTTCTCGACGAGCAGGCCGGAGATCGCCAGCGCCTGATCGCGGACCGTTTCCGCCGATAGCCGAAAACGGGGGCCGCGGGCGAGCAGGCGATTCTCGGGGTCCTTTTGCAGAAGCTCCGGCGCGGCGCGCGACGATTGCCGGTACGTCGCGCTGGTCACGATGGTCTTCTGCAGCGCCTTCACGTCCCAGCCGCTGCGGATGAACCCGGTGGCGAGCCAGTCCAGGACTTCCGGATGCGTGGGCCACTCTCCCTGGAAGCCGAAATCCTCCACGGTCCTCAGAAGGCCGGCGCCGAAATACATCTGCCAGAAGCGGTTCACGATGACACGCGCCGTCAGTGGATTCGCAGGGTCCACCAGCCACCTGGCGAAGCCGAGCCGGTTGTGGGGCGCTCCCGCGGGCGGTGGGGGAAGCACGGCCGGCACGCCCGGCGAAACCTTTTCCCCGGGCCGGTCATAGGCGCCGCGAAGCAACACGAACGTGTCGCGCGGTGTTTCCCTTTCCTGCATCACCATGACCGTCGGGAAGCTGTCGACAAGCTGTTCGCGGCGGCGGCGAAGATCGTTCACCTGCTTCCAGGCGAGCTGGATGTGTTCGGGAGCTGCTTGTCCTGGCGCCGCGCCTCCCGGCGCGTCTCCCTCCAGAAAGCGCCGGGCAATCTTCCCGGCTTGCGCCGCGGTTCTGTCTTGCGGCGCGATTGCAGCGATCGCGTTGATCGGCGTGGCGGTTGCCAGCATTGCAACCCGGTCCGGCGATAAGGCCACGTTGTATACCTGGACATCGTGCATCGTGCCGCGGAAGCGGTTTCCCACGCCGCCGCCGGCGCCGATCCGCAACGGCTCCTTCACGGCAAAGCTCTGGTTGATATCGTCCAGCAGCACCTTCACCTTCTGCGGCTCGCCGTCCACGTAAATTCGAATGCCTTCGGCCAGCCGCGACCCGTCATAGGTCATCGCCACGTGGCTCCAGCGGCGAAGCTCCAGCGCGCGCTCGGTCTCGACGCGTCCTCCATCGTCGAGCCAGCGGTTGACCATGTTGGCCTGCACTTTTCCGTTCTTCAGATAAAGGCCGAAGCCCTCGCCTTCGGGAACCTCCTCGGTGCGAGTCACGATCGCGCCGGTGGGAGCGGCCGGGTAAATCCAGGCGGCCAGCGTGAACCGGTTGTAGAAGCCGAAGTTCGCAGCATCGCCCGCTTCGAGGAAGCGCTTCCCATCGAAGCTCGCTGCCTGCCCGATCTTACCGGCTGAGAATTCCGGCTGCCCGTCGCGCCATTTTCCATCCGCCGGCTGCCCATCGAGCGCGAAGCGCGCTATCCGCCCGGCAGGGCTCGACCAGTGCAGCGGCTGAGAACGGTCCAGGGACTTCTCCCACCCGTGTTGCGCTTCCTTCCATTCGGGTTCAAGCTGGGCAAACCGCCGCTCGGCGGCCGCCAGCTTACCCTCGAGGTCTTCGAGTTCGGCCTGCTGCGCGCCGGTCGGCGCCGGGATAAAGGGAGGCGAGTTTCCAAACTTGAAAGCCTTGCCCCGCTCGGGAACATTGTTGAAGTAGGCGAAGACCTGGTAGAACTCTTTCTGCGTAATCGGGTCGTACTTGTGGTCGTGGCAGCGCGCGCAGCCCAGGGTTAACCCCAGCCACACGGTGGCCGTCGTTTCCACGCGGTCGGCCACGTACTCCACCGCATACTCCTCGGGAATAATGCCGCCCTCGCCGTTGCCCCGATGATTGCGGTTGAAGCCTGTGG
>JBKKAI010000710.1:0-4648 GCA_046714815.1 Terriglobia bacterium
CGCCTGGGCGGTTACCGCCGGGCAGCGCCGGCAGCAGCGCCGGCGGCCGTGCCGAGCAGGCCCTGGCGATCGCGCTCGACCAGATCCGGGTGGGCGACCCGCAGGCGGCGATCCAGACACTGCGGCCGATCACCTCCTCGTCTCCCAGCATCGTCGAGGTGCAGCGCGCCCAGTGCCTGATGGCAGCGGCCCTGGCGATGAACGGAGATCTGCGCACCGCCGAGGAGGGCGCCGGCATCTTGAACCACCCGGCCAGCGTGAAGGGGCAGACGACCTGGAAACAAGTGCTGCCGGAGTGCATCCGCTGGTTGGAGGAGGTCATGACGAAGATGCCGGCGGAGCGGCGCAGCGGGCTGTATTACTTTCTGGGAATCATCGGCGCCAACGAAGCCGACCACATCCGTTACCTGCGCGAGGCGGTGAAGCTGAGCCCCGATTTTTCCCAGGCCGCTTACCAGCTCGGTGTCCACCTGATGGGCAACGGCGATCTCGAGGAAGCGACAGCGATCTTCCGGCGTGTGGCTGAGCAGCGGCCCGAGTGGGCCGAGCCGCGGCACAACATCGGCGTGGCGCTGACGCTGAGCGGCCGCGCCGCCGAAGCCATCCGCGAGTTCCAGGAGGCGGTGAAGATCAGCCCGGAATTCGCCCAGGCGCACGGCCAGCTCGGCTTGGCGTTATACGTGACCGGCGATTTTGACCAGGCCATGACCGAGTGCGGGCGGGCGTTGCGCGGCGAGCCGGGCAACCCGCTGAACCACAATTGCGCGGCGCTGATCCTGTTGGAGAAGAACCGCATGTCCGACGCCGTGGCCTACGCGCGCCACGCCGCGAAGCTGGCCCCCACGCACGAAACATTCCAGGTGGTGCTGGCCGCCGCCCTGCTCGGCGACGGGCAGGAGCAGGAGGCGCTGGTGGTGGCCCGCCGCGCTCTGGCCTCGGAGCCGCGGCTGAGCTCCGACCCGGCGCGCCTGGAAAAAGCGCATCTGTTACGCGGCCGGGCCCTCGTCCTGGCCCGCCAGGCGCTCCAGAAGGCCGGCGCCCGGTAGAGCCAGTCGGCAGTTGGCGGTCGGCAGTCGGGGCACGGCCTGTGCGCGATTGCGTTTGTGTGCGGTATCGGCCGCCAATTATACTTTCGTCAGGCGTGCCCTGAAGGCGTCTATGGACCTCCCGGAGGAGAAACAACCGGAGTCTGCCGCCGGCCGGCTGAAGAAGCTGGAGCAGATCGTCGAGATTGTGTCCCGCTCCACGCAGGGATACCGGGAGTTGATTGACAGCCTGGAAGACCCGCTGTTTACGCTGTCGCTGGACGGGGAGATTGTCACGGCGAACCGGCGCTTCGCCGACATCGTGGGCAAGCCGTTCGAGGAGTTGATCGGGCACCGGTTCGACGAGTTTTTTGACGAGCCGAGTTGGGAGACGGCGAAACAGGCGATGCCGCTCTTCCTCGAAAAGCGCCACTGGTCGGGCATTCTGCGGGCGCGCCCGAAAAAGACCGGCGGCGTCCTCTATTTCGACTGCGTTCTCTACGTGATCGTCAAGGAAGGGCGGGCGGCGGGCGCCAGCGGCTTGGCGCGCGATGTCACCCGCCAGCGCCAGGCCGAGGAGGCGCGCCGCATCAGCGACGAGCGCTATCGAGAGTTGTTCGAGAACGCCCACGATGTCATCTACACGCTCGATCTCGAGGGCTACATCACGTCGCTGAACAAGGCCGGCGAGAAGATCACCGGCTACCCGCGCGATGAAGCCCTGCGGATGAACTTCGCCGATATGATCGTTGCCGAGTACCTGCCGACGATCCGCAGAATGACCGAACGGAAAGTGGCCGGCGAAGACCCGGGGCCGTACGATCTGAAGATCATCTCCAAGGACGGGCGGCAGGTGGCGCTGGAAGTCAGCGCCCGGCTCATTTACCTGGATGGCCGGCCGGTCGGCGTACAGGGCATCGCCCGCGACGTCACCGAGCGCAAGCACCTGGAAGACCAGTTCCGCCAGTCGCAGAAGATGGAGGCTGTGGGGCGGCTGGCCGGCGGCGTGGCCCACGATTTCAACAACCTGCTGACGATCATCAAAGGATACAGCGATTACCTGCTGGCGAAGTTCGCCGACCACGAGGGCCTGAAGCGCCCGGCCGAAGAGATCAACAAGGCTGCCGACCGCGCCGCCGCGCTGACGCGCCAGTTGCTGGCCTTCAGCCGCCGCCAGGTGCTGGCCCCCAAGGTCCTGGACCTGAATGCCGCGGTCCACAATGTGGAGAAGATGCTGCGGCGCCTCATCGGCGAGGACATCGAACTGCGCTGGGCGCCGGCGCTGGATCTGGGGCGCGTGAAGGCGGACCCCGGCCAGGTCGAGCAGGTGCTGATGAACCTGGCGGTGAACGCGCGCGATGCCATGCCCGAGGGCGGAACCCTCAGCATCGAAACCGTCAACGTCCGGGTGCATGACGATTCCCGGCCGTACCATGCCATCCATCCGGGGCAATACGTCTTGTTGACGATGAGCGATACCGGCTGCGGGATGGATGCGCAGACCAGGGCCCACATCTTCGAGCCGTTCTTTACCACCAAAGAGCCCGATAAAGGGACGGGCCTGGGTCTCTCCACCGTTTACGGCATCGTTAAGCAAAGCGAGGGGTACATCTTTGTGGACAGCCAGCCTGGCCAGGGAGCCGCGTTCCGGATTTACCTGCCGCGCGTGGACGAGCCCGCCGCCGGCTCGGGCGATGTGCGTCACGTGGCCGAGGTCAGGACAGAAGGGTCGGAGACCATCCTGCTTGTCGAGGATGACGAAAAGGTCCGGCAGTTACTCACCGAAATACTGCGACAGAAGGGCTACAACGTGCTGGTGGCGGGGAACGGCGCCGAAGCCCTGGCGATTTCCGACCGCCACCCGGATACCATCCATTTGCTTCTGGCCGACATTGTCATGCCAGGCATGAGCGGGCACGACGTGGCCAAGCACCTGGTCCCGCGGCGCAAGCAGATGAGGGTTCTCTACATGTCGGGCTATACCGACAACGAGATCGTTCGTGACGAAATCATGGGCCCGGGAAGCGCGTTCCTGCAAAAGCCTTTCACCGCCGTCGCGCTGGGGGGCAAGATCCGCGAAGTCCTCGGAACGTAGTTCCACAGTAGGACAGCCGGAAGGCTGTCCTACTGTGAGCAGACGGTACTGCGGTAGGATGAGAGAGCCATGAGAATGCTGTGGATGCTGTTTATCGCCGCGATGGCGGCGGCGCCTCACATCGCGGCCGCGCCGGCGGCCGCGCTCTCGGCCGAGCAGAAGGAGTGGGTGGCGCGCGCCGTCCGGCAGCCGAAGGGCGGGTGGATTTATCTGCGCATTGACGGCGAGCCGCGCCGGCGCGGCTTCCAGTACGGACACCTCCTGGCGGCGGAAATCGCCGAGTCGCTTCGCGTCCGCCGCGAAGTGTGGAAGAACCAGAGCGGCCTGGAATGGAGCTGGCTGGTGGAAAAATCGCGCGCCATGTTCACGCCCAAGGTGAACCCGGAAAACCTGGCCGAAATTGACGGCATCGTCGAAGGGCTGGCGGCCGCCGGCGTCCAGACCACGCGCGACGAGATGATCGCTTATAACGGCTACTTCGACCTGGCGTGGTACTGGTGGCCGAAGGAAAAGAAGAAGCTGGAGGCCGAGTCGCCGAATCCGCCGCGGCAGTCGTGCAGCTCGTTCATCGCCACCGGCAGCATGACCAAAGACGGCGGCATCGTGCTGGGGCATAACACGATGCTTGGCTATCCCGAGGCGGATGCCAACGTAATCCTCGACATTGTGCCGGCGCGCGGGCGCCGCATCCTCATGCAGGTCATTCCGGGATGGATCCACAGCGGCACCGATTTTTTTGTCACCAGCGCCGGGCTGGTCGGCTCGGAGACGACCATCGGCGGATTCAGCGGCTTCGACGAAACCGCCGTGCCGGAGTTCGTGCGGATGCGCCGTGCCACGCAGGACGCCTCCTCGCTCGAGGAGTGGGCCGCGATCATGAAGCGCGGCAACAACGGCGGCTACGCCAATGCCTGGCTGCTCGGCGACGTGAACACCAGCGAGATCGCGCGCCTCGAGCTGGGGCTGAAATACGTGGCCTGGGAGAAAAAGCGGGACGGCTACTTCATCGGCTCGAACGTCGCCGAAGACCTGAAGATCCTGCGCTTCGAAACCGACGTCAACGAGAACGACGTGCGGCTTTCGTCGGTGGCGCGGCGCGTCCGCTGGAAGCAGCTCATGAAGCAGTACGCCGGCCGGATTGATCTCGAGCTGGCCCGCCAGTTCGAAGCCGACCATCACGACAGCTACCTCGGCGAACAGGTTCCGGGCGGGCGCAGCCTCTGCGGGCACCCGGAGCTCGACCGGCAATCGCCCGGCAATGGCACCCCGTTCAACCCCGCCGGGACGTTCGATTCCAAGGTAGTGGACACCAAAATGGCCAAGCGGATGGCCTTTACCGCGCGCTGGGGATCGGCCTGCGGGCTGGCGTTCGACGCGGCGAAATTTCTCGAAGCGCATCCGCAATTCGACTGGATGGCCGGCATCCTGAAGAGCCGCCCGTCCCAGCCCTGGACCGAGTTCCGCGCCGAGCCGCTTCAGTAGGGCTGCATGGTGACTCGTAGACATTTTTTGGCGGGCGGGGCGGCGC
>JBKKAI010000711.1:0-2586 GCA_046714815.1 Terriglobia bacterium
GCCCGAGGATAGAAATCTGGCCGCGAGTCGGTTCGGTGACTGCGGTCGGAGTCATGTTGACAAAATCCTGAAAGCGCCGCCCATTGATGGGCAGATTCTCGATGGCCCGCATGTTGACCACCGCGCCGGGTTCGTAGCGCGTGACTTCCACCATCGGCGCGGTCACCTCCACTGTCTCCGCCACCGTGCCCAGCTTGAGTGTTACGTTCACTTCCACCGAGGTGCCCACGTTGACCACAACGTCTGTGATCTTCGACGGGGCGAAACCGCCGGCGTTCACCGTGACGCTGTAACGGCCCGCTGACAGCAGCACAGCGCGGTAGAGCCCCGATTCGTCACTGGTTACTTCCCGCGCGCCTCCGGTCTCCGAGTTGATGATGGAGACTTTGGCGCCGGGAACTACCGCGCCATTCGGATCGGTTACCGTGCCCGTGATTTGGCCGGTTTGCGCGCCCGATTGAGCCAGCAGGCACGACGCCGACAACACTAGCGCCAGCCCGAGGAATAGAGACTTCCGCAGGATCGACATGGGAACCACCTCATTGTGACGGAAAGATTGCACTTCGCCCGAAGTGAAGTTACCGCAGTCTCGGTTCAGGGTCAAGTTAAAGGCTTGTCAAAAGTCCTGGGCCTTGTCAGTAGGCCGAAGGCCCAAGTATGATATGACTCCACCCAATCGAGAAGGAGAAAGATCACATGTCACGTAACGCTGCAATCATAGGATTGACGCTGCTCTGTCTAACGGCGCTGGTGTCGGCGCAGCCGGTAATCGGCGCGGGCGGTATCTTGAATGGCGCCAGTTTCCGCCTTGCAGCGGCACCGGGCGGTGGAGTGGCGCCGGGCTCGATCATTTCGATTTTCGGCACCGGCTTAGCCACTTCTACTGCATCGGCGACCAGTGTGCCTCTGACCACCACGCTCAACGGCACCTCGGTGACCATCGGCGGCAGGGCCGCGCCGCTGTTCTTCGTCTCTGCCGGACAGATCAACGCTCAGGTGCCTTGGATCGTGACCGCCGGATCGCAGCCCGTGGTGGTCACCGTAAACGGAACGGCCAGCGCGGCGGTGAACGTAGTGGTCCAGGCGACTTCCCCCGGCATCTTCTCGCAAGCCTCCAGCGGCCAGGGTCCTGGCGCGATCCAGAATTTCGTCACTCAGACCAACACGCCCCTGAACAACGCCAGCACCGCGATCGCTCCCGGCGGCACCATCATCATTTACGCGACTGGCTTGGGCTTTGTGAGTGGCATTGCCGACGGCGCCGCGGGCAGCGGCCAGACCGTTGCTGGGGTGACCGTGAGGATCGGCTCGCAAACCGTGACGCCGGCTTTTGCCGGTCTGGCTCCCGGCTTTGTGGCCCTCAACCAGGTCAATGCCGTGGTACCGGCCAACACCCCGCAAGGTTGCTCGATAGCGGTACAATTGCTGGTCGGCGGACAGGTCAGCAACACCACCACCATCTCGGTGGCCAGCGGCGGGAACTGCACCACGCTTTCCTCGGAATTCGCTCCCGCGCCGAATTCCTCGGCGGGCTCGATCACCTTATCCAGGACCTCCATCTCGGCCCTCGGCTTCACTCTCCCGGGAAGCGCAAGTGTGTCCGCGAGCTTCAATCGCTACGGTGCGGTGGCCGTGGGCCAGACTCTGGCGCCTCCCCCGGGAGGCGGCTGCATCGTGACCTTCGCGCAAGGTTCCACCCCCGCTCTTCCCAACTTCAGCGCCGGCGCTACCGCGCTGGATGCCGGTGCGCTGACCTACACGCCACCCGGTGGCGGAGGTCAGAGCATGCCCCAGACCGCCGTGGGAACCTATTCCTTAGGGCTGGGAAGCTCAATCGGCACGGGAACCCACACGGTCGCCGGCGCCGGTGGCAGGGATATCGGTACCTTCACCGCCACCAATACGGTTGCCGGGCAGTTCAACGGGACGACCGATATCAGTGGCGGCACTATCAGCCAGGCGGCGGGCTTCACCGCCAGCTGGTCGGCTTGTCCTGATCCTAACGGATCCGTTGTTGTGGGCGGATTTTCCGCGGACTCCGCAACGAACATTTACGGCATCTTCTTCTGTTCGGCCGCCTGCAGCGCTCGGAGCTTCAGGGTTGGCTCCGACGTCCTGAGCCAGCTTCCACGCAGCAACCCGCAGAATGCCGCGGTTCTTCTGATCTTCACGGGTACGCCGACACGCTTCTCGGCCACTGGACTCAATTTGGGAGCTTTCATCTTCAACGACACGACCATCTTTGGGGGGCTGACCCTGGGTCAGTAGACTCATTGAATACAAAGAACACAAAGGTTCGAGCCCTTTGTGTTCTTTGTGCCTTTGTGGTTGAATTCGAGGCATGAAGCGAATTGCGGTTGTCCTCTTTCTATCGATCGCTTGTTTCGCGGCGACCAAGGTTCCCATTACCCATGAGCTGATGTGGGCGTTCAAACGCGTCGGCGCTCCCGCGCCTTCGCCGGACGGCAAATGGGTAGTGTTCCCGGTAGTCGAGCCGGCCTATGACGAGAAAGACCAGGTGTCGGACCTGTGGATCGTTGCGACCGACGCTCCGACGCCGCAGCCGCGCCGCTTGACCTCCAACAA
>JBKKAI010000712.1:0-14005 GCA_046714815.1 Terriglobia bacterium
TCTTTGTACAGGCGCTTGCGCTCCTTCGAGTGGAACATGGCCTTGCGAACGATGCGCCAGGCCGCGCGCGGGCGGAAATAGTACTCGCCGTAGAAACGCTCCACCGCTTCCATCAGGTCGGCGCGCGTCAGGCCGGCATACTCGATGTTGGGAAGCTGGTGCCCCTGCTCGTCGGTCATCGCCGACTGTCGCAGGTTGCCCTGCTTGTTCACGTAATCGTAGAACTCGGTGCCGGGATAGGGATGCGCCACCGACACTTGGATCGTCTCGCAGTCGAGCTCCTTGGCGAACTTGATCGTGGTTTCGATGGACCGGCGCGTTTCGCCGGGCAGGCCGATGATGAAGTCCGCGTGGATCACCAGGCCCAGGCTGTGGGCGTCGCGGGTGAAGCGGCGCGCCTGCTCGATGGTGGCGCCCTTCTTGATGTTCTTGAGGATCTGCGGGTCGCCGCTTTCATAGCCGACGATCATCAGACGGCAGCCCGCATCCTTCATGGCCTTCAGCGTTTCATGGTCGGTGGTCACGCGCGAGGTGCACGACCAGGTGAAGCCCAGCGGCTGCAACTTCCGGCACAGCTCGATGGTGCGCGATTTCTTGTAGTTGAACGTGTCGTCGTCGAAGAAGATCTCGCGCACCTGCGGGAATCGCTGGATCGCCTGCCGCACCTCCTCCACCACGCTATCGGTGCTGCGCACGCGCCAGGGATGCCCGCTGAGCGTCTGTGGCCACAGGCAGAAGGTGCACATCGCGGGGCAGCCGCGGCTGGTATAAAGCGAAATGTACGGGTGCAGCAGGAACGGGACGTTGTAGCGCTCCACGTCGAGGTCGCGAGCGTACACGTCGGTGACGAAGGGCAGCGCGTCCAGGTCATGGACGGGCCCCCGCTCCGGGTTGTGGTGGATGCGGCCGTCCGCGCCGCGCCAGGTAAGGCCGGCGATCTCGGCCACGGGCTTCTCCTGCGCGTACTCCACCACCGCATAGTCGAACTCACGCCGCGCCACGAAATCAATCGCCTCCGACGCGCCCAGGCTGCCCTCCGGGTCCACCGTCACCGGCGGCCCGACGAAGCCGATCTTCAGCGCCGGCTTGGCCTGCTTCATCAGCTCGACCATCTTCAAGTCGTTTTGGAAGCCCGGCGTGCTGGTGAACAGAATCACCAGGTCGTAGTCGCCGGAAATCTTCACCGTTTCGGCCGGGGAGATGTGGTGCGGCGGCGCGTCCAGCACGCGGCTGCCGGGCAGCATCCCCGCCGGGTAGCACAGCCACACCGGATACCAGTAGGACTCGATCTCGCGCGTGGCCGGCCAGCGCGAGCTGGCGCCGCCGTCAAACGACTCGAACGACGGCGGATTCAGAAAAAGGGTTCGCAACATAAGAACCTAGAATTGAATCACAAAAACAGCCCGCGTGGGTAAGGAAAAGCCCGGCCTGCTCATTCAAGGCAGGCCCACGCGCCGAACCAGGTCGGCGAAACGCGGGTCCGGGCGCAGGGTCGCGAACGCCGGCTCCACCTTGAGGAAAATGAGGTCGCCGGAGCGCTCCTCCACGGCCTGCCGCAGCGCGGCGAACGCCTGGACCTTTTCGCCCAGGCCCGCGTGGATCAGCGCAAAGTAGTAGCCGGAAACGTGGGATCGCGCGGACTCTCGTTTCAGATGGTCGAGAATTTTCCGCGCCTCACCTTGATTTCCCGAAACCGCACGAGCATGGCCGAGGAACCCGAACACGTCCGGTCCTTCATCCAGTTCGTTTGCTTTTTGGAGCCGCGCGATGGCTTCCTGGTATTTCGCCTGTGCCAGATGGACCCGGCCCAGGGTGAAGTGGGCTCCAAAAAAACCAGGATCGAGTTCGAGCGCCTTCCGGCAGCTTTCCACCGCCTCGTCCAGGCGGCCCGCAAAATGCAGAATGGATCCGGTTTCCTCGGATGAGCGCGGCGAAAGGGGTTCCAAGGCCTCCGCCCGCCGCGAAGCGGCCAATGCATCACTCGTGCGACCCATCGCCGCGAGGAACCTGCCAAAGGTGCTGTAGGCCAGAGCGTTGGCGGGATTCAGCTCGATGGCCCGCTTGAATTCCTTTTCCGCGGCCCCCCAGTCCCAGTCGTAACTGCTTTTGATGACCGCCAGGGAGGCATGCGCCTCGGCGAGCGTCTCATCCAACTGGAGCGCCTTTTCCGCGGCCGCCCTGGCCGTGGGCATCGCTTCGCGGGGCGGCAGGTGCCAATTTGCCTGACCGGAATAAGCGTCCGCCAGCCCCGCGTGCGCCAGCGCGTAGGCGGCGTCGCTTCCGATGGCTTGGTTGTAAAGCTCGATCGCTTTGCGGTAACCCTCGTGGGTTCCCTTGGCGGCCTGGAAGCGGCCCTTCAGATAGGACTGATAGGCCTCGCCATTCTCGGTGGGGCGCCTTGCCATCCGCTTCTTTTCCTCACCGCTCAGTTGCATCCGCAACTTGTCCGAAATCTCCGAGGCGATCTTTTCCTGGACGGACATGACTTCGGCCATCTTTACGTTGTAGCGTTGTCCCCAGAGCTGCGATTCCCGGGCGATGTCAATCAGCTCCACCTGAATGTCCAGCGCTTCGCCTCGCTGCGCCAGGCGCCCGGTGAGGACCGCGCTTACCTTCAGGTCGGCGCCCAGCTTCTGCGGGTCCACCTCTTTTCCCTTGTAGCGAAAGACGGTGCTGCGGGGCACTACGCGCAGCTTCGCCACCTGCGAAAGACTGTTGATGATGCTTTCGGTGATGCCGTCGCTGAGGTATTCCGTATCGGCGTTGGCGCCCATGTTGGCGAAGGGCAACACCGCCACCGAATCGAGCGCTTTCTGCCGCGCCGGCAAAAGGAAATAGGCGGCCGCCAGAACCAACAACGCCGCCGGCGCAGCAGTGAAAGCCAGTATCCCGCGGCGTCCGCCCCGCCGGCGCGCTTGTGCCGCTTCGCCCGCCCGCGGCATCGCGTGGGCTGATTCGGAGTCGCGCTTCAGGCGCTTAAGATCAGCCCGCATCTCGCTTGCGCCCTGGTAGCGCATCTCACGGTCCTTCTCCAGCGCTTTCCGGATGACCCGCTCCAATTCGAGCGGCAAATCCGGCTCCAGGCGCGCGGGAGAAACCGGCGCGCGGTTCAATATGGCGTCGTGGATGACGCCGGACGTGTTTCCGGCGAATGGCTGGCGGCCGGTGGCCATTTCGTACAGCACCGCGCCGAAGGAGAACAGGTCGCTGCGCGCGTCGAGATCCTCGCCGCGGACCTGCTCCGGTGACATGTAGGCCACCGTGCCCATGGTCGTGCCGGGGCTGGTGAGAAACTCCTCCGCGGTGGCGGCGGTTGCGCCGGCGATGGCTCCCAGGTCCGCCGGGAGCTCCGCAACCTTCGCCAGGCCGAAATCGAGCAGCTTGGCCTGCCCGCGCTGGGTCACGAAGATGTTCGCGGGCTTGATGTCACGATGGACGATGCCCTTGGCGTGCGCTGCCTCGAGCGCATCGGCAATCTGGAAGCCGAGTTCGAGGAGCTGCTCGCGGTCGAGCGGCCGGCTGTTGATGCGGTTGCGAAGCGTCTGGCCCTCCAGCAACTCCATGGCGATGAATTGGCGGCCCTCGTGTTCCCCAATGTCGTAGATGGTACAGATGTTGGGATGGTTCAGCGCCGAGGCCGCGCGCGCTTCCCGCCGGAAGCGCTCGAGCGCTTGAGCGTTCGCGGAAAGCTGATCGGGCAGGAACTTGAGCGCCACCGCGCGCCCCAGCCGCGTGTCCTCGGCCTTGTAGACCACACCCATGCCCCCGCCGCCCAGCTTCTCGATGATTCGATAATGTGAGACGCTCTGACCAATCATGCGGGGAACCGGCACAGGGAAGAATGCATGTGCTACTTTACCGCAAACTCGCAAGCAGGTTGCCGGTTCGGCGGAGAAGGTCCAGGCGGGCGCGGTCGAGTTGGAAGCCGGCGTCGAGAAAGCCGATCCAGCGGGTGCTTTCTTCGGCGCGGGCCTGTTCGAGCTCCTGCGCCGGAATGCGGCCCTCTTCGAAGCGGGCCAGCGCGATATTCAGCGATTCGCGCGCCACATCGAGCTCCAGCCTGGCCACCTCCCGCGCGGCGGCGGACTGCTCGGCCTGCCGGAAGGCACGCGCCGTCTCGACGGTAAGATCGTTGCGCGCCGCCGCCAGCTCGGCGCGGGCCTGCATCAAGCCGGCCTCGGCCTGCCCCACGCGCGCGTCGATGCGCTTGCCGTCAAACACGGTGAAGCGCATGGCCATGCCGACCTGGGCGTTGTGACGCTCGAAATCGCGGAAGAAGCGGTCGTAATTGTTGGCGCGTGTGAGAACCGCGTATTGGCCCACCAGGTCAATCTGCGGCCAGCGTTGCGCGCGCTCGGAGCGCACGCGCGATTCGCGCGCCTCCACCTCGAGCGCCAGCCGCTTCAACTCCGCGTGCGTGGCCATGGCGCGCTCGACCGCGGCTTCGACGCTGAGCGGCAGCGACCCGGAGAGGAACGCTCCGGGTTGGCCGGCCAGCGGCGCCGCAATTTCGACGGTCTCCATCGGCTCGCCGGCGGGGATGCCGGTGAGGCCGCGCAGCGTGGTTTCGAGCACTGCTGCCTGGCCCTCGAGCGCCGTCAGGCGCTGGCGCAGCCGCGCCACCGCCAGGCGCGCCTTGGTGGATTCGAGCGGGATGTCGCGCCCCTCGCGCACGCGCTCGGCCACGGCCTGCTCGATGCGCGTGGCGCTCTCCACTTCGCGGCGGGCGAACTCGAGCGACCGCTTTGTCTTGTGCAGCTCGAGATACACGGACGCTGTGCGCCAGGCGATTTCGTCGCCTCGCGCCGACGCACCCGATTCGGCCGCGCGCCACATCTGCCGTGACTCGGTGATCGCGTGGCGCTGCGGCAGGTTCAGCAGCAGCGCGCTCGATTGCACCTGGAACAGCGACGGCGCCGAGCCCTCGATGCTCAGCGGAAACCCGCGCGTGGCGGCCAGCCCCGACCCCACCACCAGGTTGGGAACGAACTGCGCGCGCGCCTCACGGTAAGCCTCGTGGGCCTTTTCCTGCTGCGCGTGCGCGGCACGCAGGTCGGGACTGTTCTCGATGGCGCGGTTGACGGCCTGCTGGAGGGTAAGGAGCAATAGAAGAAGCATCGGTATCCCTTTCAAAGAAGTTATTCATCATTCGTAGCGCAGCGCCTCGGTGGGGTGCAGCTTCGAGGCGCGGTCGGCGGGCAGCATGCCGAACACCACACCCACCAGCGCCGAGACCACAAACGCAATCACGATCGAAAGCCAGGAGATCGGGATGTTGAAGCCGGGCACGAAGAGCCGCGCCGAAAGCGGGATCGCCAAACCGACGAGGATGCCCAGGATGCCGCCGAAAACACTGATGAAAACAGCCTCGGTGAGGAACTGCAGCAAAATCTCGCGCCGGCGCGCGCCGATCGCCAGCTTGATGCCGATCTCGCGGGTACGCTCGGTGACGGTCACCAGCATGATGTTCATGATGCCGATGCCGCTGATGGCCAGCGTGACCGCGGAAACCAGGATCAGGACAATGGTGAGCGCGACGGCGATGCGGCTGGCCGCGTTAAGGATTTCGGTGAGGTTCTCGACCTTGTAGACCGAGCCGGGCCGGTGCCGGGATTCCAGCAGGCGCTTCACCTTGTCCGTGGTCGGGATCACATCGGCCGGGCGTGTCACGGAGAGGTAGAGCTGGTCCACGCGGTCCGAATCGGTGAAGTAACGCATCACGGTAATCGGGATCAGGATGGTCTCGCGGGTAATCTCCGACTGGCCGAAGGTCTCCACGCCCTCCCGGAAGGCGCCGATGACGGTGAACTGGATGCCGTGGATCTTGATGCGCTGTTCGACCGCCTGCCTCTCGCCGCCGAACAGCTTCTGCGCCAGAGGCCCTGTCAGCAGGCACACCTTGTTGCGCGAGCGCAGATCATCCTCGTCGAAAAAGCGGCCGCTGAGGATCTTCAGATTTCGCACGACGCGAAATTCGGCGTTGGTGCCCAGCACAGAGACGTCGCGCTCGCGCCCTTCCACCATCATCCGGTCGTAGTTGATGATGACGGCGGCTGCGGCGCGCAGCTCAGGGATTTCGCGGCGCACAGCGCGCAGGTCCTCGATCGTCAGGAAGTCGCCCAGGCTCTGGCTCTTGCTTTCGTCGGCCTCGTAGGACGCGTAGATGATGTTCGAGCCGACGCCCTCAATCTGCCCCAGTATGTAATCGCGCCCGGTCAGGGCGATGGTGGCCACCAGGATCACCGAGGCCGTGCCGATGACCATGCCCAGGCCGGTGAGCAGCGCGCGGGTGCGGTTGGCGCGCAGCGAGTCCACGGCGAATCGGAGAGCCTCGGTGATAAACATGAAAACGCAGGGTCAGGACCGGGGACTTTGGCCTTTGGCCTTTGGACCTTGGACCTCGTGCTTCTTGAGAAAGCTTTCCAGGTCGCGGCGATACCCGGGATGTTTCGGGTTGGACTCGATCGCGGCGCGGTACTCGCGCTCGGCCTCGTCGTACCGCTTCTCCTTCTGGGCGATGCGGGCGCGCGCCGAGTGGCCCTCGGCTTTGTTCAATCGCTCGATCGCTTCAGCCTGGCGGCGCGCTTTGTCAATTCCGCCGCCGAACATCGCCGGCGCCTCCAGGTAGAACTCCAGCAAGTCGGAGCGGGCTTCCAGGTAATTGGGGTCGAGCTCGACGGCGCGCTCGAAGGCCTTGCGGACGTCGCCGACCAGAAAAGCAGCGCGCAGCGGGTTGGCCTTCTCCGCCTTACGGCCCAGCGCGCGAGCCAGCCACAGGTGCGCGGCGGCACTGTTCGGTTGCAGGCGCACTGCCTCACGGAAGGCCTTGATGGCCTCATCGTGCTTGCCGTGCTGGTACAGCGTCTCGCCGGTCTGGAGGCGGCGGTCGAACTCGCTTTGCGGCCCCGGCAGGACCGGGCCGGACGTTACCAGCGCGGAAAAAAGCATCAGCGTCGCCGCACCCCTCATGGCATCACCTTTACCGTTGCTCCGTCTTCGAACGGCCGATCACCCGGCAGCGCGACCTTCTGGCCCGGTTCCAGGCCGGAGGCAATCTCCACGCGCGTGGCGCTCGAAGCGCCGACGGTCACCGGCCGGCGGCGGAGCACATTATTCTGGACGACGAAGACGTGATGGGTTTCCGAGGGGCTGTTGCCGGTGACGGTGTGTGCCACGGCTTCCTTGGGAAGAGTAAGCGCCGCGGCGCGGCGCGCCAGCGTGATCTCCACGTCTACATTGACGTTGGCGAGCAGTTTCCGGCCGGAGTTATCAATCGTGCAGACCACCTGGCCGACGCTGCGGGTCCCCAGCGCGATGACCTCGGCGGGCACGCGGTCCACTGCGCCTTTCCACTGCACGCCCGGCAGCGCCGACCAGGTGACGCGCACCTCCTGGCCGGCCGCGACCCGCGCCAGTTCCGGCTCGTCCACGAACACCAGCACGCGGGCGCGCTCGAGCTTGCCGACGCGCGCCAGCAGGTCGCCGGTATTGACGAAATTTCCCTCGCGGATGGGCAGGGAATAGACCGTGCCGGCGGCGGGGGCGGCGACCCGCGAGGAGCCGAGCTGCCGGCCGGCGTAGGCCAGCGCGGCGCGGGAGCTGGCGACGCGGGACCGGGCCCGTTCGGCGTCCTGCGGGCTATAGCTCTTGCCGGCGCGCTGTTCGAAGAAGACAACCTCGCGCTCGGCCTGGCGCAACCGCTCGCGGCTGTTGTCCACCTCGGCCCGGGCGATAGCGTTGCGCGCCAGCAGACGCTGATTGGCCGCCAGCGTGCGCGCCGCTTCGTCGCGGGCCGCGCGCGCCTCGCGCAGCTTCTGCTCGGTGTCGTGCAATTCGGCGCCGCTACCGCCGCGCGCCACCGTCTGCGCTTCTGCCTCAGCCGCTTCCAGCTCGGCGCGCGCGCGCTGCGCCTCCGCCTGCGCTTGCCCGGCGTCCAGTTCCGCCAGCAACTGGCCGGCGCGCACCTCGTCGCCTTCCTTCACCAGCAGGCGGCGCACAATACCGGGAGCGGCGGCGCGCAATTCATGCGCCTCGCCAGGCTCTACTTTGCCGTTGGTCGTGATGCTGCTGACGAGCGCTTCCTGGCGCGCCTCGACGACGCGGACCGGCTCGCCGCCGCCGCCGCGGGTGAAGAACAGGAAAAAGCCGGCCAGTACAACCACCGCTGCGGCCGCCAGCCACCCACCCTGCTTACGCGTCGCCAAAAAACACCCCTGTCGCCAAATGCTACCATATCAATAGATTCCTGACGGCGGCGCCCGGTTTCGCCCTACGGATTCCAGGCTCCAAGTTCCAAGTCCCAACGAAAACGTGCGGCGGGACTTACCGCCGGCATGGCAAACTGCAACATCGGAGGCTGCGGCCACAGTCCAGTCAATGGCGTGGCTCATGTCCGAGCCGCTTCCACAGTTCTTCGTCGGAAACGGTTTCGCCACGTTTCAATTGTTGCCAGGCCCGCTCCACGGCGGCGGCTTCTTCGGACGTTTCCGCTTCATCATCGTCGGGAGCGCGGTTCAACGCCTCCAAAACCGATGATTGACCGGAGGTGAGAAGGTACTCAAGGAAGCGACGAGCGGAATGAAGGTCCCTATCCGGCAGCCTGTCTACAAGCGAGTGGATCTCCTCCTTGACGCTCATAAGCACAGTGTACGCATAGTTGATCAATCAAGAAAGGGAACCAGCGCGAAAGGCTCAGCGCGGCAGCCAGAAGCGGAGCAGTTCGCCGTTGGCCTGCATGCCGCCGGCGACTTCGTCGTATTCGTCGAGCACCCAGGCGACACGGAAGGCGGCTTCCTCGCGGGTCAGCAGGTTGCGCACTTCGAGCAGCTCGCCCCGGGTGACACCCGGCAGCTCTGCCAGCCCGGCGCCGCCGACACTGATGTCCAGCACCTCGCCATCGGTCCAGGCGGTGTGGCGCTCCGGCGAGCGGAAAGCCACCGGCACCAGCATCGGCACCCGCAGTGCGCGGCGCTGGTTGGGCGCGGTGGGACGGGGAGCGCGGATGATCGGTTTTTTTCCGTGGGCCATCAACATGCGGTTCAGCGCCCCGAGCAGCGGCAGCCGGCCCAGCGGGCGGTCGTAGATAAACGCCTCCGGCTCCGTCGGCGCTCTTTGTGTCTCGCCTTTGATCGCCAGAACCACGGCGCCGGTTGCGGCGGCCTGCGCGCCGATTACCGACATCAGTTTATCGAGAGGCACCGGCGAGCCTTCGGCGTCGAGGATGATGGCGTCCCACAGACCCTGCTTGGCCTTCTCGAGCAGCTCCACCGGATTGCTTGAGATCACCGGCTCGAGATCGGCCAGGTCAAGCGCGCCCTTCACCGCCAGCCGCGTGGGCAGCGCGCGGGTGTAAAGAAGGACCTGCCGGCCGCCCATCAGCCTCTCCTTTTTTTCGCGCCCGGCTGCCCGGCCGGCCGCGCGCCGAGCGTGCCGTCCCACGACGCGTCACCCTGCCGGTCGTACGTGCCCAGCTTGCGCCAGTCATCGCGGGTGCGTCCGTTCAGGTCCCAAACCACGCGCCCGCCGCGGACGGTCAGTTCCGCCTCGAGCTTCTGCGTGCCCGCCAGGCGCGCGCCGTTCACGTCCACAAATCCGTAATCGCCCTTCAGCACGCGCAGGACGGCCACGTCGGCCTCGGCGCCCTCGCTCAGGTGGCCGAGCTCCGGCCGCTTGATCTCGTTCGCGGGATTCACCGTGGACCGCTTCACCACTTCAGCCAGCGACATCCCCATGTTGAGGAACTTGGACATGACGTTGAGCATGTCCTTCATGCCGGCGTTCATGCTGCTGATGTGCAGGTCGGTGCTGATGGAATCCGGGAGGAAGCCCTGCTCGATGGCCGGGACGGCCTGGCGAAACAGGAAGCTGCCCCCGCCGTGTCCCACGTCGAAGATCACGCCGCGCTTGCGCGCCTCGAACAGGTAGGAATTCACCTTCTTGTCGTCGTCGAGCATCGGAACGGCGCCCAGGTAGGTGTGCGTGTAAATATCGCCGGGGCGCAGCTTCTTGAGCACCAGGTCCTGGAACGGCCGCTCGGCGCGGAAGTTTCCGAAGTCCACCATCACGGGAATATTCGCCAGCTTGCCGGCTTCCACCGCGCGCTCCACCGCCACCCACTCCGGCCCGGCGTAGTGCGCCGTCTTGACGCCGACAATCACCTGCGGGAATTCGCCGGCGCGTTTCGCCGTGGCTTCCGCATCCATGTCGGTGGTGTCCTGCTCGATCGGGCCGCCGCCCATGCCCTTGCCCACGATGTTCAGCATCGCCAGCACGCGCGTGCGCGACCGGTCAATCACGCGGTCCTTGAAATCAGGAAAGTTGCGCCAGCCGGAGCTGCCTACGTCCACCACCGTAGTGACGCCGTTGCGGAAGGTGTGGGCGTCGGGGTAGACGCTGTTGTCGCCCGAATAAGCGCCGCGCATCCCCGTCCCGGCGTAGACGTGGACGTGGATATCCACCAGCCCGGGAGTGACGTAAAGGCCGGTTACGTTGACCGCGCGGCGGGCTTCTCCCGCGGGGATATTGGCCGCCACCCGCGCGATTTTCCCTCCCGCGATGGCCACGTCGGCCACACGGGTTACATTGTTTTTCGCGTCCAGCACGTGCCCGCCCTTCAGCAGCAGGTCGTACTGCTGGCCGGCGGCCGGCAACGCGCACAACAGCAACCACACCAGTCCCAAAGCTCGCAGAGGCATAGGGCCGAAATATAACACAGGCCGGAGGGCGGCGCGCGGACTGCGGAGTGCTAGAATCGGCTGCCTATGAGTAGAAGACGATTGCTGTGCCTGTGCGGGCTGTTGGTCACGGCGGTGATTTGCGGTGGGCAACAGACGCGGGCCGTCCCCGCCAAAGAGCGCATCCTGGTGCTGCTGAGCATTGACGGGATGCCCGGTTGGGCTTTCGACGATCCGCGGCTGCCCATTCCCACCATGCGGCGGTTGGCGCGCGAAGGCGCGTTGGCCAGGGGCATGAAGGTCTCGAACCCGTCGGTTACCTGGCCGAACCACACTACGCTGGTGACCGGCGTCCCGCCCGCCGTCCATGGCGTGCTGTTCAACGGCATGTTGTTGCGGCAGGGGCCGCGGCTGCCGGTGCGGATCGAGCCGTGGCGCGATAAGGCGGAGATGGTGCGCGCGGCCACCGTTTACGACCTCGCCCACCGGGCCGGCCTGACCACCGCGCAGGTGGATTGGGTGGCGATTCAGAATCCCGGCACCATCACCTGGGAGTTCCCGGAGCGGCCGAAGGCCACCGGCGCGATCGAGAAGGAGCTGGTGGGCGCCGGGGTCCTCACCGAGAAAGACATCGAAGAGTTCAACAGCAAGAGCAACCCGCCGTGGCGTGACCAGATGTGGACCAGCGCCGCCGCGCACATTATCCGCAAGCACAAGCCCAACCTGCTGTTGTTCCACCTGCTGAACCTGGACAGCACGCACCACCGGTATGGCCCGCGGACGCTGGCGTCGCAGAACGGCATCGCGTTGGCCGACGCGCGTGTCGCCCAGGTGCTGGAGGCCATCGAGGCCGCCGGCCTGCGCGATCGCGCGACGGTGCTGATCGTCTCCGACCACGGCTTCAAGACCGCGCCCAAAACCATCCGGCCCAATGCCGAGCTGCGCCGTCTGGGGCTGGTGAAAGGCGAAAGCGGCAAGATCGAGTGCGATGCCTGGGTGGTTTCCGAGGGCGGCACGGCGATGGTCTACGTCACCAATCCCGAGAACCGCGCGCGCCTCGTCCCGCAGCTCAAGGAGCTATTCGCAAAAATGGAGGGCGTGGGCCGGGTGATCGAGCCCGCCGAATACGCGGCGCTGGGCCTGCCCCACCCGTCGAGCAACGACCAGATGGCCGACCTGTTTCTGGCCGCCAAAGAGGGCTACGGTTTTTCGGCGATCGCCGACGGGCCGGTAGTGGTTGAAGCAGGGCGCGACTCCTCGGTCGGCTTTCACGGCTATCTCAGCGCCGATCCCGATCTGGACGCGATGTTCCTGGCCTGGGGCCACGGCATCCGTCCGGGCGTGCAGCTCGGCACCGTGGACAACCTCGACGTGGCCCCCACCATCGCGGTGCTGCTGGGGGTGAAGCTCGACGGTGCGAAGGGCAAGCCTCTGAGCGAGATTCTCAAATAGCACAGGCATTCCTGCCTGTGCAACTTAGCGTTGATTGGCGCACAGGGTTTTCTTGCGCAGGCGGATGGACTGCGGCGCCACCTCCACGAACTCGTCGTCGCGGATGAACTCGATGGCCTGCTCCAGGTTCAGCACGCGCGGCGGCACCAGCCGGATGGCCTCGTCGGCGGTGGAGGCGCGCATGTTGGTGAGCTTCTTCTCCCTGACGATGTTCACGTCCATGTCGGCCGTTCGCGCGTTTTCGCCGATGATCATGCCCTCGTAAACCTCGGTGCCCGGCGTCACGAAAATTTCGCCGCGTTCCTGCAGGTTAAAAATCGCGTGGGCGGTGGCCCGGCCCGCGCGGTCGGCTACCAGCGAGCCGGTCGGGCGCGTCGGGATGTCGCCCTGCCACTCCGCGTAGCCGTGAAACAGCGAGTGCATCAGGGCCGTGCCGCGCGTGTCGGTGAGGATTTCGCTGCGCAGGCCGATCAGCCCGCGGGAGGGAATGTGAAACTCCAGGCGCACGCGCCCCGACCCGTGGTTCACCATCTTGACCATCTTGCCCTTGCGGCTGCCGAGCTTTTCAATCACCACGCCGAGAAACGTCTCCGGGCAGTCCATCACCAGCAGCTCGATGGGCTCCTGCACCGTCCCGTTGACGCTGCGCGTGAGGATCTGGGGCTTGCCTACCATCAGCTCGTATCCTTCGCGGCGCATCATCTCGATCAGGATGGCCAGTTGCAGCTCACCGCGCCCCATCACCTTGAACGCATCGGGCCCGCCGGCCTCCTCCACCCGGATCGAGACGTTCGTCAGCAGCTCCTTGTCCAGGCGGTCGCGCAGGTTGCGCGATGTCACGTACGTCCCTTCGCGCCCGGAGAAGGGCGAGGTGTTGACGGTGAAGATCATCGAGATAGTGGGCTCGTCAATCTGGACGCGCGCCAATGGGCGCGGCGCCACCGCCGAGGTCACCGTATCGCCGATCGTGATGCCCGGGACGCCGGCGATGGCCAGGATGTCGCCCGTCTGCCCGATGGTTTCATCCACGCGCTTCAGGCCCTCGAACGAGTA
Organism: Terriglobia bacterium; assembly: GCA_046714815.1. Lineage (GTDB taxonomy): Bacteria > Acidobacteriota > Terriglobia > JAJPHL01 > JAPKYU01 > JBKKAI01. The sequence goes on from JBKKAI010000712.1 coordinate 13,179, forward strand.
GAGCTTGGTGATGCGGGTTTTTTCGATCGAGCCGTCGAGCTTGGCGATGCCCACCTCGTCGCCGAGGCGCAGCGTCCCGGAAAAAACGCGGCCGATGGCCAGCCGTCCGAGGTAATCGCTGTAGTCGAGGTTGGCCACCAGCAACTGCAGCGTGTCGTCCGGGTCGCCGGCCGGCCCCGGAATATGATCAAGGATGGCCTCGAAGAGCGGGCGCAGGTCGGTGGACTCGTCCTCCGGCGCGTTCTTCGCGATGCCGGCGCGCGCGTCGGTGTAAATCACCCGGAAGTCGAGCTGATCTTCTCGCGCGTCCAGGTCAATAAACAGGTCGTAGATTTCGTCGAGCACCTCGGGCGCCCGGGCGTCGGGCCGGTCAATCTTGTTGATGATCACCACGGGCGGCAGCCGCGCTTCGAGCGCCTTCATCAGGACGTAGCGGGTTTGCGGCAAGGGGCCTTCGCTGGCGTCCACCAGCAGCATGACGCCGTCCACCATCTTCAGCGCGCGCTCGACCTCGCCGCCGAAGTCGCTGTGGCCCGGCGTGTCCACGATGTTGATCTTCACGCCGTGGTAGCGGACCCCGGTGGTCTTGGCCAGGATGGTGATGCCGCGCTCCCGCTCGAGATCGTTCGAGTCCATGACGCGCTCCACCAGCGTCTCGTTGGCGCGGAAGATTCCGCTCTGCCGCAGCATGGCGTCCACCAGCGTGGTCTTGCCGTGGTCCACGTGCGCGATGATGGCGATGTTCCGAATCGCTGCCTGTACCGGTTTCACAGCTCTATGTTGCCATGGAAAGCCATCGGATATGTGTCAGAGGCGCTGGATGCGGA
>JBKKAI010000713.1:0-3041 GCA_046714815.1 Terriglobia bacterium
CGCTGGAGTCGGTGATGACGCCGGTAATGGTGCCGGTAAAGGACTGCGCGGTGACGAGGACCGGCAACACAAGAAGCAGCACGATGCACGAGAGCAGGCTCGATTTCATAGAACCTCCAGTAGCACAGGCATTCCTGCCTGTGCCGGCACAGGCAGGAATGCCTGTGCTACTTAGTTCTGCGATCCAGTGGCTGGGGTTTCCCGATTGCCTAACTTTGGCTGGGCCAAGGATACTCCAGAGGCCTGCCTTTGTGCCACATTTCTGGTGCTGGCCTTCGTGGCCTCAGGGGTCCGGTGTCTTTGGGATGTCTGGAGGCTTTTGCGGGCGGCCGTCGGCGCCGTACAGTTCAACGGGGCCGAACTTCTCAAGCACGGTGCGAATCTTTGTGGCGTCGCCCACGGCGGCAATCTGAATGGCTTCCGGGTTGAGATAGTTGCGGGCGACGCGCTGCACATCGTCGCCGGTCACGGCCATCACCCGCCCCGGATACGAATCCCAGTAGTCCTCGGAGAATCCGTAGATCTTCCGGGTGATGGCATAACCCAGCAACTGGGCCGGCCGTTCGAGGGAGAGCGCGAAGCCGGCCACCAGGCTGCGCTTTGCCTCTTCGAGCTCCGCCGCCTGCACTTTTTCATCACGGATCCGCGCGATCTCCCGCATGAATTCGGTCATCGCGCCCGCGGTAACCTCGGTGCGCATATCTCCGCCTGCGCGCCAGGGACCAGGATACGACGCCGCGCTGAACGAGCTGTAGACACCGTAGGTGTAGCCTTTCTCTTCGCGCAGGTTCATGAACAGCCGGGCCGCGGGGCCGCCGCCGACGATGCGGTTCATCACCACCATGGCCACATAATCGGAGTGGCGGCGGTCAATCGCGATGTTGCCGATCGAAACAAGCGTTTGCACCGAATTCGGCCGGTGAACCAGGTGAACTTTCCTGGACGCGGCCGGCGCGGGGTGGGCGGGCGACTCCGGCTTCGAGCCCGGCGGGTTGCCCGCCGGGCTCGAATCGGTTTTACTCCAGCCCTGCAGCAGGCTGCGCAGGCGCATCAGATCGGTCAATCCGACGTCGCCGGTGATGCCCAGAATGGCGTGCTGCGGGACATACCGTTCGCGGCGCCATTTCTGCAGGGCCTCGGTGGTGACGGCGTCCACCGACTCCGGCGTGGCCGACACCACGGCCGCCGGGTGCGCGCCGTACACCGCACGGTTGAACCGCTCGGCCAGCAAAAACGACGGCAGGGTGCGTTGCTGCCGCAACTGCACCTTCATGCGTTGTTTCAGGCGGCTGAGCTCTTCGTCCGGGAAGGTAGGGTTGAGCAGCACATCGGCGGTAAGCGCGAACCATTTCTCCAGGTTGTCGCTGAGCCCGGAGGCGGAGATGGTGGCCTCGTCCGACCCGAATGGCGCGGAGATAAACAGAGCGGCGCCGAGGCGGTCCACCTCCTCGGCAATTTGCTTGCTGGTGCGCGTTTTCGTGCCTTCGCGAAGCATCTGCGCCGTGATGCCCGCCAGCCCGGGCGCGTCGGCCGGCTCGTGTAGCGCCCCGGCGCCCCGCAGGTGCAACTCCACCGAAACGGTCGGCGTGCGATGGTCTTCCAGCACCAGAACGGTCAGGCCGTTGTCGAGCGAGAACTCGCGGGGCTTGGGCAGCTTGACCCGCAGCACCTCTTTCGATACCGGCGCCTTGTTCTTGCGCTCGACCTTGCTAAGCGGAACATCCTTCGATTCCTGCCGGGCGCCGGGATCCGGCGCCTGCGCGAACGACGGCGGGAAACCGAAAGCGGCCAGCGCGGCAACAGGCAGACACAGTGCCGCAGCCAGCCACATCAGGGACACGGGCCGCTGTTCTCTCATGTAGGTGTAGTGCAAGCGCTCCTCATGGTGACCTCGATGGCGCCCCGGGCCGCGGGACATCAGAAGTCCCCGGGGAAGCCCCCGGTTTCGGCAGCGTGGTAATCACGGTGCGGTTCGTTTCCCTCAGATACGTTTCCACCACTCGCTGCAGGTCTTCTTTTGTCACGCGCCGGATCTTCTCTTCCTGCGTGTTGAAGTAGCCCGCATCGTTGAAGGACACCGCGTTCTGGCCGAGCAGCACCGCGCGGGAGAGCGTCCCGGAGACGCTCTGCGCGCGGGAGCGGCGCAGTTGCATCCGCACCTTCTCCAGTTCCCAGTCCGCCACCGGTTCCTTCACCAGGCGCTCGAGCTCGTGGTAGACGAGCTTCTCGACTTCGGCCGGGTCCCGTCCGGGCCGAACGGTGGTGCTGATGGAGAAAAGGGACGGGCCCCGTCTTACCTGGCCGACCGCGAAGGCGCTGGTGGAAAGTTCCTTTTCCCGGACCAGCTTTTTGTACAGCCGCGACGACTGGCCGCCGCCCAGAATCTGTCCCAGCACGGTCAGCGCGAACGAGTCCGGCGTGTTTCCCGGGGGCGTCTTGTACACGATGTCAACGCGTGGCAACTGCGCGAAAGCGTCTTCGACCGTTTTTCGCCGCTCGGCCTTCTGCTCGGGCTCAGCCATGTCCGGCGGCGCCGGCGCGGGCTGGGCGGCGATTCCCTCGAAGTGCCCACGAATGCGCGCCAGGGCGTCTTCGGTCTTGAAATCACCCACCAGCGTCAGAACGGCATTGTTGGGCGCGTAATAGACCTTGAAAAAGTCGGCGACGTCTTTCAGGGTGGCCGCATTCAGGTCCGCCATGGACCCGATCGTGGAGTGCTTATAGGCGAAATTGTCGTAGGCGGTTTCGGCGATGGCCTCAAAGGTCTTTCCGTAGGGCTGGTTGTCCACCCCGCGGCGCCGTTCTTCCTGGACGGCGTTGCGCTGGTTTTCGAGGTTGGCCTGGTTGATCGCCAGCGAGCGCATCCGGTCCGCCTCCAGAAAAAGGCCCAGCTCGAGTTGGTTGGCGGGCAGCGTCTGAAAGTAGTTGGTGCGGTCGGCGTTGGTGGTTCCGTTCATCCCGCCGCCGTTGCTGTAAACCAGAAAGAAGTGCTCTCCCTTTCCCACGTTCTCCGAGCCCTGGAACATCATGTGCTCGAACAG
>JBKKAI010000714.1:0-17251 GCA_046714815.1 Terriglobia bacterium
CGCGCCGATTGGGGGGCGGCGCCCGCGCCCGGGGGCAACGCCGGCGCCACGCCGCCGCACTCCAAGGGGCCGCTCAGTTGACAATCCGTTTTACCGGCCTGTAGAGTGAAAGTTCGAGTATCCAATGGCCGGCGTCGCATATCCCCAGGCACCGCAGATGGAAGACGAAGCGCTGTATTGGCTCGCGCTGAAGATGGCGCCGGGGCTGGGCACGCGGCTGGCAGGGCGGCTGCTCGATGCGTTCGGGCATCCACGCGCCATTTTCAAGGCTTCCCCCACCGAGCTGGAAGCGCACAATGTGCCGCCGGTGATCGCGCAGAGCCTGGGAAGCGGCGCGGCCTTCGAAGCCGCCGCCGCCGAGAACGGGAAGATCAAGAAGCACGGCTGTGAGCTGCTGACGCGCGCCGACCCGCGCTTCCCTTTCCTGTTGAAGGAGATCTTCGAGCCGCCGGTCCTGCTTTACGCGCGCGGCGACGTTTCCCTGCTGGGCCGTCCGGTGCTGGCCGTGGTCGGGTCGCGCAAGCCCACGCCTTACGGCAGCGCGATCTCGGAGCGATTCTCGGCCGACCTGGCGGCGCGGGGCCTGGTGATCGCCAGCGGGCTGGCGCGCGGTGTTGACAGCTCCGCGCACCGCGGAGCGCTGGCCGCGGGCGGCAAGACGATCGCCGTGCTGGGCTGCGGCCTGGACCGCTGCTATCCCAGCGAGAACAAGAAGCTGAAGGCGGAGATTGAGCAGCAAGGTTTGGTGCTCTCGGAGTTCCCCCTGGAATCGTTTGCGGCGCCGCAGAATTTTCCCATTCGCAACCGCATCATCAGCGGCCTGTCGCTGGGAGTGCTGGTGGTGGAGGCGGCGCAGTACAGCGGCTCGCTGATCACCGCTCGCCTGGCCATGGAGCAGAACCGCGAGGTCTACGCCGTGCCCGGCGCCGTCACCAATAAGAATAGCTGGGGGCCCAACACTCTCATCAAGCAGGGCGCCAAGCTGGTCCAGGACTGGAAGGACGTCATCGAGGAGCTGCCGCCCCATGTACGGCATACGCTGCTGGCCGCTCCTGTTTCTGAATCCGGCGAGACCCCCGGCGCATCTCTATTTACCGAATCGCTGTCGGAAACCGAGCAGGCGCTCGACCATTTGCTTCGGGTGGAAACGTCCACGCACATAGATGCGCTGCTCGACGCCCTGCCCCGTTTTTCATCACCGGAAATCCTGGCGGCACTGCTGGAGCTGGAGTTGAAGGGGCGCGTCCGGCAACTGCCGGGAAAGAATTTCGTAAAAACACTTTAGCCATCCTATGCCAAAGGTAACGCCGAAAACAGCGCCGCAGGCCAAAGCGCCCAAGGGGAGAGCGCCGAAAGAGCCCGTGATGCCTGCGCCCGCGGACGGCCACCCGGAGAGTTCGCTCCGAGCGGCGGAAGACGGCGACGGCAAACCCCCCGCCGGGAGAGCGCTGGTTGTAGTGGAGTCCCCGGCCAAAGCCAAGACCATCAACAAGTACCTGGGCCGCAATTTCGTGGTGAAGGCCTCCATGGGCCACATCAAAGACCTGCCCAAGAAAAAGCTGGGCGTGGACCTCGACCGCGATTTCGAGCCGGTCTACGAGGTGATCGCCTCCAAGAAAAAAGTTGTGCAGGAGTTGAAGCAGGCCGCCCGCGGCGCCTCCGCCATCTACCTGGCGGCCGATCCGGACCGCGAAGGCGAGGCCATTTGCGGGCACCTGGCCGAAGAGTTGGCCGGAAACAAGCCGGTGTTCCGGCTGCTGTTCAACGAAATCACCAAGAAGGGCGTGGATTACGCGCTCGCCCATCCCACCCAGATTAACGAGCACCTGGTGGCGGCGCAGCAGGCGCGCCGCATCCTGGACCGGCTGGTGGGATACAAGATCAGCCCGCTGCTCTGGGACAAGGTGCGCCGAGGACTTTCGGCCGGCCGTGTGCAATCGGTCGCGCTGCGGTTCATCGTCGAGCGGGAGCGGGAGATCCGCGCTTTCCAGAAGAAGGAATACTGGACGATTGACGCCAGCCTGGAAGCCAGGGAGCCTCCGGTCTTCGACGCGCGCCTGATGAAGCGGGTGGCGGCGGCGGAAAGCGCCAATGGCCGCGACACCAATGTCGAGATCCCCAACGAGCAGGAGGCGCGGGCGATTGAAGCGGCGGTGGCGCGCGAGCCCTTCGTGGTGCAGTCGGTTACGCGCCGCGAGAAGCGCCGCAACCCGGTGCCGCCGTTCATCACTTCGAAGCTCCAGCAGGACGCGGCCCGCCAGTTGCGCTTCAGCGTGAAGCGGACCATGACGCTGGCGCAGCGGCTCTACGAAGGAATGGATCTGGGCGAGGAGGGCAGCGTCGGCCTCATTACCTACATGCGCACCGATTCCACCCGCGTGTACGACGACGCGCTGGCCGAAGCGCGCGAGTTCGTGCGCAGCCAGTACGGCGGGGATTATCTGCCAGCCGAGCCCATTCTCTACAAGAGCAAGAAAGGCGCGCAGGACGCGCACGAAGCCATCCGGCCCACTTCCGCGATGCGCACCCCGGAGTCCATCCAGCAATACGTCGCAGAGGACGAGTGGAAGCTTTACCGGCTGATCTGGCAGCGCTTCGTCGCTTCGCAGATGACCCCGGCCGTCTTCGACCACACCGCCATTGACGTGCGCGCCGGAGAGTTCCTGTTCCGCGCCACCGGGTCGGTTCCCAAGTTCGACGGCTTCCTTAAGGTCTACCAGGAGGCCAAGGACGTCAAAGACGAAGAGGACGAGGAGTTGAAGCATAAGCTGCCGCCGGTGAGCGAAGGCGAAACCCTGAAGCTGCTGAAGATCAGCCCCGAACAGCATTTCACCGAACCGCCGCCGCGCTACAACGAAGCCACCCTGGTCAAGGAGCTGGAAGAAAAAGGAATCGGGCGGCCGTCCACCTATGCCGCCATCCTCAGCACGATTCAGGAGCGCGCCTACGCGGAAAAGAGGCAGGGCCGCTTCTACCCGTCCGAGCTGGGGATGGTGGTCAACGACCTGCTTGTCGAGAGCTTCGGTGACATCTTTGACGTGCTCTACACCGCCCGGATGGAGGAAGAACTGGACGAAATCGAAGAGGGCAAGCTCGCCTGGCAGGATGCGCTCAAGGAGTTCTACGGGAAGTTCGCCAAGGACATGGAGCGCGCCAAGCGGGAGATGCGCGACATCAAGCGCATGGAGCAGCCCACCGAGCTTACCTGCGAGAAGTGCGGCAAGCCGATGGTGATCAAGTGGGGCAAGCACGGCAGCTTCATCGCCTGCAGCGGCTATCCGGACTGCACCAACACGCGGGAGCTGAACGTGGACTTGCCCGACCTGGAAAGCGCCGAGCTGCCCGAAGCCGCCGCCGAGGAACACGGCTACTGTGAGAACTGCGGCCGGCCGATGGCGCTGAAGCGCGGACGCTTCGGCCAGTTCTACGCCTGCACCGGCTACCCGGACTGCAAGACGACGCGGCGGCTCGACCAGGGCGAGAAAAAGCCCGACGTGCCGCTCGACGAGAAGTGCCCCCAGTGCGGCTCACAACTGCTGCTGAAGCATGGGCGCTTCGGCGAGTTCACCGCCTGCGGCAATTACCCCGCCTGCAAGTACGTCAAGCACAAGACGATGGGCGTGGCTTGCCCGAAGACCGGCTGCACGGGCGAGCTGGTCGAGCGCCGCTCGCGCCGCGGCAAGGTTTTCTACGGCTGCTCGCGCTATCCCGATTGCGACTTCGTCACCTGGAACCGGCCGCTGGCGGAGAAGTGCCCGCAGTGCGGGTCCTCGTACCTGGTGGAGAAGACCACCAAGGCCCAGGGGCCGATGAAGGTCTGCCCCAACGACGAATGCGATTTCAAGGAAGCGGCCGCCTAAAACGCACGCGGTGAATCCACGGATTCCGCTACGGCCCAGAGCTACCAGACAATCTCAACAGGGTACCGGCGCAGAATACGATCCGAGGTCACCAACGAAAGCCTTTCCGCCTGGCACTGGGAAACCAGGAGGCGATCGAAGGGATCGCGGTGATGATCCGGAAGCTGGAACAAGCCAAAGACGTGGCGGGCTTCGACCGGCAGCACCGATCCGATCCCCAGCGCGGCCATATGTTCATGGAAGAACTCCCAGCGCTCCGGCAAGTCCAGTTTCCCGGCGCGCACTTTGAGCGCAATCTCCCACAAACTGGCGGCGCTCAGAAGCAGATCGTTGGTTTCATCTTCGATGACCCCGGCGGCGCGCGCCGAGAGCCTTGACGTTTCTCCGGCCAGGCACCACAGGAAGACGTTTGTATCCAGTAGAACTTTCACCGAGAAACGCCTCCATATCCTGCGCGTTCATGGGAGCATCCCAGCCTTTCCGAAAGACGATCTGCCCCGCGGCGCTGCCGAAGACGCGCCTGCCGGGCTCGGCCATAGGAACGAGTCGGGCCACGGGCTTGCCGGCTTTGGCAAGGATGATCTCCTCGCCCATTCGAACCCGCTCGACAAGCCGCGAAAGATGGGTCTTCGCCTCATGAATGTTCACTTGCATTTCTTTCATATTAACTAGACTAACCAAACTAAGTCAATCAATCTACATTCTTGCCTACGATATTGTAGACTCGGAAGATGGCAGGACAATCCGTGGCCCTCTGCGGCTAATTGGCCTTCTGGGTCAACTTGCGGATGACGGCGCAGAGCTCCTCGATCTCCACCGGCTTGGTGAGGTGGGCGTTGTAGCCGGCGGCAAGCGCCTCTTCAATGTCTTTCCTCATGCCGAAGCCGGTCATGGCGACGGCCGGCGTCGAAGCCAGTGCGGGAAGCATCCGGATGCGGCGAATCAGCTCGTAGCCATCAATCCCCGGAATCTTGATATCGGAAACAATCAGGTCGGGCTTCTCGCGCTCGGCCATCTCCAGGCCACTTTCACCGTCGCGGGCGATGATCACCGAGTATCCGAGCGTCTCCAGGTTCATCTGGATCAACGCCAGGATATCCTGGGAATCCTCGATCAGCAGGATCCGCAATGGAGCGGCCGGGCCCGTGGGCCGCGGCGCTTCCACTTTGGCGGCGGGAAGAATTTCCTGCGTCACCGTCAGGGGAAGCCGCAGGCGAAATGTGCTGCCGTAGCCGCGGCCGCGGCTCTCGGCCAGGATGCGGCCGCCGTGCGTCTGGACGATCTGCTTGACGATGGCCAGCCCGAGACCCAGTCCCGATTCGGTGGTCAGCCACTCATTGGTCGCCTGGCGGAAGGGCTCGAAAATATGCTCGAGAAAGTCTCCGGCGACGCCAATGCCGGTGTCCTTGACCTCGATTTCGGCTTCGGCCTCGGCGCGACAGCAGCGTACGGAGACCAGGCCGCCGCTGTCGGTGTAGCGGATGGCGTTGGTCAGCAGGTTCATCACCGCCTGACTCAGCCGCGTACGGTCACCGAGGAGCCAGAGCCCGCCGGGCGCCAGCTCCATTACCAGCTTCAGTCCCTTTTCTTCCGCGCGCTGGCGAACCGCTTCGACCGAGGCGTCGGCGATTTCGTTCAAGTCCAGCAGCTCCCGCTCCAGCGTGATTTTGCGCGCCGAGATCCGCGCCAGGTCCAGGCAGTCCTCCACCAGCCGGGCCACGGTCTGGGCGTTCCGCTCGAGCGACTTCACCCCTTCGCTCAGAACGTTGTCTTTCATCAGCGCGGGCTGGTTCTTGAACACGCGCGCCCATCCGAGGATGGGCATCAGGGGGTTCCGCAGCTCGTGGCTGAGGATGGCCACGAATTCATCCTTGGCGCGGCTGGCTTTTTCGGCGCGGTCGCGCTCGATGACGACCTGGCGATAGAGCCGCGCATTGTCCACGGCCAGCGCCGAGCGGCCGGCGAGGTCTTCGGCCAGGGTCAGGTCGGTGGCGCCGTAGCGCCGGCCCGATTCGCCGACAACAAAGACCATGGCGCCCAGCGTGCGCCCACGCGCGATCAGCGGCACGACAATGGCGGACTTGAATTCAAACCCCTCCTGGAGGGCGAGGCGCTGCTGGTCATCGCCCTCGGTCACCGGCCACACCCGTGAGATTTCATGCACGATCGCAGACTTGCCGCTCTCCAGAGCCCCGGCCACGCTCGGCGGCAGCTCGGAATCGCGCCCGAGACTGCGCTGCAGGCGATAAGACAGCGCCGCCTTGGAGGGGTCGGCATGGACGACGATATTCTGGCGGACCGGCACGTCTTCGTCCGTGACATAAACAAAGCACCAGTCCGCCAGGAAGGGGACGGCCAGCCGCGCCTGGCTGGTCAGCGTGGTTTCGTAGTCGAGGGAAGCGGCCAGCATCGAGCTGGCTGAGGCGAGAAATTCCAGGCGGCGAACGCCTTCCGCCTCGGCGCGAGCCACCTGCTCGCGAATGCGAAGCTGCGCGCGCTCCTCGTCTTCGCGCTGTCGCTCGCTGATGTCGCGCAGCAGCCAGCGCAGCGAACAGGGGCGGCCCTGCCTGTCGCGAACCACAGCCACAGCCACGGCCACCGGAAACGTCCCGCCTTTCTGGCGCTGCATGCGGATCTGCCAATCCTGGGCCATCGCGGTGTCGCCCTGGCGTAGCCGGGCGAGATGGAGATCGAAATCTTTCTGTTCCTCCTCGGCCAGGAACAGCGACAGCGGGGCGCCGGACAAGAAGCCCTGCCGCGCCTGGAACAGCGCGGCAGCGGCGCTATTGGCTTCCTGGATGGTTCCCTCCATGTCGCTCACCAGGTAGCCGTCCGGCGCAAATTCAAAAAGCTCGCGATACCGGCGCCGCTCGGCTTCGATGGTCTGATTGGCGAACTCCAGCTTTTCGTTCTGGCGCAGCAGCTCCAACTTCGAATCGCTCAGCTCTTCGAGGTTGCGCCGCAGGGTGAGGTTGGCTTCCTGGAACCCGCGCAGGGCCATTTCAAAGGGCGAGAGACTCTCGGAAAGGAATTGAAAGGCGCGGCCCGGAATCTCAGCGCTGTGCTCCGGCGCGGCCTCGGCCAGGATCGCGTCCAGGGCGCTGCGGTGGATGCCGGCCATCTCCAGAACGCCGAGTTTGCCGCCGATCGCCGCGCGGCCCAGCTCGTAGGCACGCTTCAGCGCCTGCTCGCCCGCCCCAGCCAGGTATTCCTTCAGCCCGGCGGCATATTGCTCGGCCAGTTCCTGGAGTGTGCCCGTCAAGACTGTGCTCCCCGGTACCGCGCCACCAACACGAGAGAATCGTCGCTGTCCTTGCCGTATTGGCCGGAAATCCGGCCGGCCATTCTTTGCGGCGTCTCCCGCAGGGCAAGGTCGTCAAGAAAGTTGCGGCGGATGCCGTCGGTGACCAGAACCAGTGTATCGCCGCATGCGATGGGCACGCTGACGGCGCGCAGCGCGGGCAATTGATAACCCACCACCCCGCCAAAAAGCATCATGAATTCATGGCGCGGGGTTCCGCGCAACGGTGTGTCGCGGGATGCCCCGGCATCGGGTTGAGCGTCGGCCCGAAGCAGAATGCCCTCGGCGTTTCCGACGCCCAGCCAGGTGACGACGTTGTAGCGGACATCCACCGAGGCCAGGCTCATCACAGCGCCGCGGGTCTTCCTCATCTGCTGGTGACAGCGCTGGAACAGCGGGATGAGCGGCTCATGCCCGTAGATCTCCAGAACCGCGACCGCGGCTGCCGCGGCCTCGGCGGCCGGCTCGCCGTGTCCTACGCCATCGAGGACGCCGAGCAGCACACATTCGCCAAAGACCTTGACGAAGCTGGCGTCTCCACAGGCCGTTTCCCCGGCCAGCGTGCAGGAAGCAACGGCCCAATCGAGGTAAGGAACAGATGCGGGAGCCGCCTGGACCATGTCATCGTTTCCATTTCTTCATGGTGACGGTGGTGCCCTTGCCGACTTTGGAAACGATCTCGAATTCATCCATCAGCCGCCGGGTGCCGGGCAGCCCGAGGCCCAGGCCCCGCCCGGTGGAATAGCTGTCCTGCATGGCCAGCGCGATATCGGCTATGCCGGGTCCATTATCGCGGGCGACCACGGCGATGCCGCCCTTCCCGGCCTGCCGGATGGTCCGCAGGATAATTTCGCCGCGCTTGGCGTGCTCCAGGATGTTGCGGGCAATCTCGGAGACAGCCGTGGCGATGACGGTCAAATCGCTGCCGCTGAAGCCGACTTTTTCGGCCATCGCGCGGCCGTGCTGCCGCGCCACGACGATGTCGGTGTCGGCGCCGATTTCGACGCGGGCCTCATCCACGGTCGTCTCCCCCCCCTCTCGCCTCGGGGAACCGTCTCCGGCCCCGCGCAATCGCGATTTGTCCCTCACCCGTAATCTCCTGCCGGGCTGTTAGCCCGAAGTCGGGTCAGCAAACCCCGGCACTGGCTCTTCGCGGCAGCGCGGTGCGTAACCCGCCTGGCTCGCCGGCGAGCCGGTGCTCCCTAGCGAATCCTTTGGCCCAGCATTTCAAGGCCCTCTTCCAGGTCCAGTGCGGTGCCCACGTCGCCCAGGGTCAAGCCCAACTGGACCATGGCAAAGGCCACCTCCGGCTGGATGCCGGCGATCACGGTTTGCGCGCCGCGCAGGCGGACCATGTGCGCCAGAGTGCGCAGCGTGCGGGCGGCGAATGAATCCATCACGTCGAGCACTGTCACATCCACGATGACGCCACGCGAGCGGAACTTTCCCACCTGCTCGGCCAGGTCGTCGCGCAGTTGCAGCAGGTCGTTGTCGCTTAACGCCGACTGGATGGTGGCGATCAGGATCTCGCCCTGCTTGAGAATTGGCACGCGCATGGCGCTTACTTCACGGCCGGGCCCGGCCCGGCGGGCGGCTCGGGTTTTTCCAGCGTGACTTTGTACCCCAGCAACCGCTCGGCCTCTTCGATTCCGCCCTGCATGTCGCCGACGGTTTTCATCTTGGTGAGGTCCACACCGATGGTCACCAGGGTCTGGGCGATTTCCGACGAAAGGCCGGTGACAATCACGGTCGCGCCCATCAGGCGCGAGGCGTCAACCGTTTGCACCAGGTGGTTGGCGACGGTCGAGTCCACCGAAGGGACGCCGGTGATGTCAATCACCACGACTTTGGCGCGATTGGCGCGGATGCCACGCAGCAACTGCTCGGTGAGCTGCCGCGCGCGCTGCGAATCAATCACACCGACGATCGGCAGGATCAGCAGGCGCTCGCGCACCTGCAGCACGGGCGTGGAAAGCTCGCGGATGGCTTCCTGCTGCTGGCGAATAATGCGCTCGCGTTCCTGGACGAAGCCGACGCCGACGGTGTTGGCGATGCGGTTGGCGGCGGGCTCGTAGGCGTCCAGCACCCGGTTGAGGAGCGGGAAATCGGACTGGTACTTCTTGAACAGCGAGCGGGCCAGCACATCGCGCAGCAGCAGCACGATGCCCAGCACTTCGTGGGTCTCCACACCGCGCGGGATGATGCGCTCGGACAGGTCGCGGGCGTAGGCCTCCAGGGCCTCGACGCTGCCGGTTTCCAGCACCGCCACGTAGTTGTCATATACCGTTGTCGCTTCCGCGAATATCTCTTCCTTGGTCATGGCGGTCAGCAACTGGCTTTCGGTGATGCGACGCGCCCATTCTTCGCGGAGCGGCGTGCGGTTCTGCCGCAAATGGGCCACCAGCTCGCGTAGCAGCGCCGCGGTGGGCCCCGGCGCGTACTGGATGTTCGGCGTGTCCGGCGCCGCCTTGCTTCTTTTCATCGTTCCTCCATGAAAACGGAGCCGGAGATAATCCCCGGCGAATGAAAATGATTGAGGGGGGAATCGGTCCGATTAACCGCCGCCAATCATGTCTTTCACGGGAGTAGTGTTCCCAGTCGGCGGCCCTTCGATGAACCAGGGCCAACTTCGCGAAACTTCGAACAGCGCCAGCCGTAAAGCCAACGTCCGGGCCCGGTTATCAGTCTATCGGCAAAGACATCAGCGCGTCAAGCCGCAGAATCACGTTCGTCGCTTCGGGCAACACCTGAAAGCATTGTACTTCTGTTCCACTCTGCGGCCGGCACTTCGGCGAGGCTGTGATGGGACCGGCGGGCCGCCCTCGCGGCGATGGACCGGCTAACCCGCTCTCGTGATTCGGGTAAGCGCGCCTGGCCGCGGTTGGCAAGCGTATTGCTCTGTCATTGTGCGACCCAAGGGAAGTGAGCCTTATTTGGAGGTAGTTATGCGTTCGAGAGTGTTGTTCTTGACCATCGGGTTGGCGGCCTGCCTGGCGATCGGCCTTCCGGCCCAGGACAAGAAAAATGACGCGAAGCAAGAAAGCATGAAGAAAACGGAGCCGGCCGGCGCCTTCGGCCGCGGCGACTACCGTCTGGGCCCGGAGGATGTCATTGACGTGTTCGTGTGGAAGGAGACGGAGCTTTCCACCAGCGTCGTCGTCCGGCCGGACGGCAAAGTCTCGCTGCCGCTGATCGGCGAGCTGGAGGCCAGCGGGAAAACCGCGGCGCAGCTCCAATCGGAGATCGCCGGGAAGCTGAAGCAGTACCTGGCCGACCCGGTCGTCAACGTCATCGTCAAGGAAGTCAACAGCCCGAGGATCTCGGTGCTGGGGCAGGTACGCAAACCCGACGTGTACCGTATGAAGCAGAAGGTGACGGTGCTCGACGCCATTGCCATGGCCGGCGGTTTCACCGACTTCGCCAAACGCGACCGCGTGGTGATCCTGCGAAACGGCAGCGGCTCGGCCGACCATCAACGCATTAAGGTGAACCTGGATCAAGCGGTAAAAGATGGCCGGAATGTGCTTTATCTCGAGCCCTCGGACACGATCTGGGTGGAATAGATGTTTCACGGCGGCGGAGGCACAGCGAAGATGCGCAACCGGACGAAACGAAGTTGGACCGCGGCCACCCGGAGCATAACGCTCCGGGCGGCGGCGGATCTGCTGGCCTGCCTGCTGCTGCTGCCGGCGGCGATGCCGGCACAGGCGCCTTCCACCAGCGGCCTGTACTTCAGCTCGCCGCTACGGCTGAGCGGCGGCCATGAAACCAAGTCCCAGGGCATACAGGGCGGCTCGCCGTTCCTGCTCCTGGACCAGAGCTTTTCGTTTATCCGGCTGGCGCCACGCACCGAGTTCTCGGCGACCTACCAGCCGGAGTTCGAACTGTTCGCCGAGGGGCAAGGCATGAACGCCTGGAATCACGCCGGCGGCTTCCGTGTGGCGCACCGGTTGACGCCCCGTCTGAAGCTGGAAGTGGGAGATGCCTTCGTGTCCACCTCCGATCCCAGCCGCCGCTCCTCGGGCGCCAGCGTGTTTTTGCTGCCGCGCAGCCGGTACAACGAGAACTCCGCTTACCTGAACCTGGACTACGGTCTGAGCAGCCAGACCTCGCTCAGTTTTCGCTTCGACAACACCATCGCCACCTACAACCTGCCGCAGGGAACGACGGCCGAAGGGCTGTTCAACCAGATGGGAAACTCCTGGCTGGCGGGCATTTCTCACAGGATAGCCCGCGCGGCAAGCTCAGCGGCAGTTACTCGTTCCTGAAGACGCGGGCCCTGGGCGGCCACGGCGACTCGAGCGGCCCGGGTTATCACCATTTCAGCGGCGGCTACAAGTTCATCTATAGTCCGGACCTGATGTTCGAGGTGTCCAGCGGCCTGATCCGCGGCGCAGGCACGTCGTTCCTGTTCTCCGGCCAGGTGGAGCGGCGGCTGGGGACGCTCTGGCTGGGCACCGGCTACAGCCGCCACCTGTCGTTCTACGGAGGCCCGCGCCCTGTCGGCGGCCTGCCGATTGTGGACAGGCCCTTCGCCAGCGGACTGCTGCCCACCGCGCTTTACGAAGTGGTGAGCGCCCGGCTGCGGGGCCCTCTCACCAGCCGGATCGGGGCGGAGTTGGAGACGTATTTCTCGCGCAGCAGCCGGCGCGAGCTCAACATCCGCAGCGTCTCCGGGCGCCTGCGACTCGATTACAAGTTAAACGGCCGAATGGTGGCCTTTGCCGCCGCCGAGCACTATCACCAGAACCTCAATGAGTTTCTGCAGATACCGGTGGCCCGCCGACGGTATTCCGCCGGAATCGAGGTAATCCTTTCGCCAGCGCCAGATCCAATCGTGGCGTACCGCTCGCGGGACAGCCAGGCCGGGAGTGAACCCACACCCGCCCCGGCGCCCGTAGCGCCAGCCACAGCCAAGTCGGGTAACCGGAGGGGGAAATAGGAAATGCCCACAAATACCAATAACCAGGCAGTATCATTCTTTACGGTCTTCGAGGCCCTGAAACGGCGAAAGCTGTTCATCGTCATTCCGGTTCTGCTGATGACGGCCGGCTTCGCCTTGTACGCCTATCGGCTGCCGGCGAAATACCGGGCCAGCGCGTTCCTGGCGTCCGACCCCGTTGTCACGCCGGATTACGTAAAGGCGTCCCGGCCCAGTTTCACCACCATGGACGTGTCCACGACGGCGCGCATGCAGGAGCAGACGCGGCTGATCCGCGAATTCCTGTACAGCCCCAAGGTCATGGGAACGGTGATCCGCGAGTTCAAGCTCCCCGGCCACCAGGAAGAGAAGATCTCCGAGTCGGCGCTGGCGGACATGGAAGGGCGGACCCGGATCGAGTTAGAGGGTATGAACGCGTTTCGGCTGATGTTTGAAGACGGCGACCGCCAGCAGGTGGCCAAGGTGACCAACCGTCTGGCCGAGCTTTTCATGGAGAGAGTGGATTCGGCGCGCGCGCATCGCACCGGGGAAACGGCCGAATTCATCACCGGCGAGTTGGGAAAAGTGCGGGCGAAGCTGGCCGAGCAGGAAGAGCAGATCCGGCTGTACAAGACGCGCTCGGTGCACTCCTCGCCCGAGATGTCCGGCTCCAACATGCGGATGTACGAAACCACGCAGGTACAGCTCGCCACCAAAAACGAGGAGATCGCCAACGACCAGGCCCAGCGCGCCGCGCTGACCGAGGAGATCAAGGGGCTGGAGGCGCAGGGCGTGCATCAATCGGCCCCCATGAAGGAAAAGACAGCGATGGATACGCGGCTGGATGAGCTGCGGCTCTCGCTGAAACAGGCACAGGGACGATATACCGAAAACCACCCGGAAGTCGCCCGCCTGCAGAACGAAGTGCGCGACGTGGAGCGAATCGTCGCTTCGCAGCCGGCGCCGGTCCGCACTCCCTCGCCGGTGAACATGCGCTACCTGCAGTTGAAGGCCGAGATGCAGGCCATTGACCAGCGGCTGGCCTCCTACCGTCAGGAGCAGAAGCGGCTGGCGTCTCAGACGGGAATGTATGCGTCCCGAGTGGCCTCCACGCCCCAGCACGAAAGCACGCTCACGGTTCTGATGCGCGACTACAGCACCACGAAGATGCAGTACCAGGGCCTGCTGGAAAAACAGAACGACGCCAAACTGGCCGAGGACCTCGAGAGCGCCGACAAGGGCATGAACTACCGGCTTGTTGAGCCGGCCCGCGTTCCCTCGGCGCCCTTCAGCCCTCAGCGCGGCCGCATCATCCTGCTGGGGCTGGCCGGCAGCCTGGGACTGGGCCTGGCGCTGGCCTTTTTCGCCGAGCAGTTGGACACTTCGGTCACCGACATTGACGAGTTCCAAAGCTTCACCAACGTTCCGGTGCTCACGGTGATCCCCTCGATCCCCAGCGAGCCGCAGCAGGGGATCGCGAAGGACAAATCCAATCTGACTGTGCCGCTCCGGTACCCCCGGATGACGGGGCCGGGCGAGGAGCGCGGCCGCTCGATGGACGTGCGGCACCTGCAGAAAAACCACATCATCACGCTGAGTGACACCGGCACTGTGGCCGCCGAGCAATACGGAATCCTGGCGCTGAAACTACGCCAGCAGCTTGGCGAAGGCGGATCGAAGGTGCTGGCCATGACCAGCGCGGTCGGCGGTGAAGGCAAGACCACCACGGCGATCAACCTCAGCGTGGCGCTGGCCGGCTCGGCCGAATGCCGCGTGCTGCTGATCGAGTGCGACCTGCGGAAGTCCCGCGTCCACGAATATCTGGGGTTCAAACCCGCGAAGGGTTTCAGCGACCTGCTGCTGAACCCGGACGACGACATCAACAGCTACATCTGGAAGGTGAATGACCTCCACGTGATCCCCGGCGGCACGATGATCCAGGATCCGGTGGGGGTGCTGGCCTCGCGTCGCACTCGGGCGCTGCTGGCGCGCCTGCGCGAGCAGTTCCAGATTATCGTGCTCGACTCCCCGCCGATCCTGCCCATCGCCGACAGCCATATCATCGCGGGGATGTCCGACGGAGTGGTGCTGGTGATGCGCGCCCGCAGCACCCGCCGCGAGCTTTTCCAGCGCGCGGTCGAAAGCGCCTACGTCCCCAACCTGCTGGGCGTGGTGCTGAACGATGTGGACTACCTGCGCTCGCGCTACGCTTACGCCTATCAGTACTACGAAAAACACTACCTGGCCGCGAAGTAGCACGGGCAGGAATGCCAGGCAGGAATGCCTGTGCCACGAAGGCCCGGCCTGCCGCCGGGCCTTCGTGTTCCTCGGACACAGTGGGATGCGTGTGCCACGCCCCGCAACTTAAGGCCAATGCCGTGACAGCGTGGGCAGGACCCGAGATCGCGGAAGTGGCCGAGACACAGGGCTTCCGAATGGCAGCCTGCTTGCTCTAGTCTGAGGTGGGACACGAGTCCGGGGGGCCAGCGGGTGCAAATGACCAGGGATTTCATCGGGTTCAGCAATTCAGACCCTAAATCAGCCATCCTGACAGCGAAAACGGCAGGCGCGGGCCTTGTTCTGGCGGGCTTTTCCTGCTGGCTGTTTTCGCAACTGCTGTCGGGCGGCTTCGACGGCGCATGGGTTGTCCTGCTGTCGGGAGTGCTGCTGCCCGTATCGCGGCCGCTGATCCATTCGCTCAGCCGCCTCAAAACGTCCACCGAGGGCATCGTCATCCTCGGCACCGGAAAGATCGCCGGCAAGATCTATCGGGAGATGCTCAACGCCAAGTGCGGCCGATTCCAGGGATTTGTCTCGACCGGCGGCCCGCTGTCATTTGAAAGCGGCGCGGACGGGTCCGGGCTGCGCCTGATCCATTACAGTCAATTGAAAGAGCTGGCCCGGGAGAAGAAAATCTCGCGGGTGGTGGTCGCCGAGCCGGAAGCGCGCAACCGCAAAGAATTAACCGCAGCGCTGCTCGATTGCCGATTGAGCGGGCTCGAAGTGGAGCACGCTCCGGAATCCTACGAGCGCCTGAACCGCAAGGTCTGGCTGGAAGCGCTGCCGCCGGACTGGCTGATCCATTCCGACGGTCTTCCCCCTTCGCCGGCGTACCGGCTGGTGAAGCAGGTGATGGACTTCATCGGCGCGCTGGTCCTGTTATTGATGGCCGCGCCGCTGATGGCGCTGGCGGCCATCGCCATCAAGCTGGAATCCTCCGGCCCCGCCCTGTTCCCACAGGTCCGCGTGGGCCTGAACGGGAAGGAATTCGTCCTGTACAAGTTCCGCTCGATGCGGGAGGACGCCGAGCTGGCGAGCGGCCCGGTGTGGTCCGGCGAGCGCGACCCCCGCGTCACCCGCCTCGGCGCCACATTGCGAAAGTACCGAATTGATGAGCTGCCGCAGTTGTTTAACGTGCTGCGCGGCGACATGAGCCTGGTGGGCCCGCGGCCCGAACGCCCTTACTTCATCCAGGTGCTCCGGCGGCACATTCCCTATTACGACCTGCGGCACTCAGTGAAGCCCGGCGTGACCGGTTGGGCGCAGGTCCGCTATTCGTACGGCGCTTCCATCGAAGACGCCTACGAGAAGCTCCAATACGCCCTTTACTACGCCCGGCGCATGTCGCTGTCTTTCGATCTGGCGGTCCTGGTACGGACCGTCGAGGTGGTGCTATTCGCCCGCGGACGCTGAGGAACAACATGCGAATAGTGGGGATCGGTGGCGGAACGGGTTTGCCGGTGCTGTTGCGCGGCCTGCGTGAGCACTCGCAGAACAACCGCAACCGGCTGCACCGGGAAGACATCAGTGTCTCGGCGATCGTCTGCGTCTCCGACAACGGCGGTTCGAGCGGCGCGCTTCGCCGCGACCTGGGCATCCCGGCCGTGGGCGATCTGCGCAACTGCCTGGTAGCGCTTTCCGAGGACCCTGGCCTGATGGGCGCTCTGCTCCAGTATCGGTTCGGCGCCGACACCGCCCTGGAAGGGCACGCTTTGGGCAACCTGGTCCTGGCCGCGCTCTGCCAGATGTCCGGCAGCCTGGCACAGGCGGCGGCGCTGGCCGGCGAGATGCTGCGGGTGAAAGGCATGGTTCTGCCGGCCACCGAAGCCGCCGTCGCGCTCTGCGCGCAGTTCGAGGACGGTTCGAGGGCCTGCGGCGAACTGCAAACCGTCACCGCCCGCCGCAAGATCGAGCGCGTATGGCTGGAGCCGCGCAATCCGAGCCCGTCACCGGGCGTGCTTGAAACCATTGACTCGGCCGACGCCATCGTCATCGGCCCGGGCAGCCTGTTCACCAGCATCATCCCCAATTTCCTGGTGAGCGGCGTGGCCGACGCCGTGTGCAGATCCTCCGCCCTGAAGATTTACCTGTGCAACCTGATGACGCAGCCGGGAGAAACCGACGGCTTCTCGGCGGCCGACCACCTGCGCGCGCTGCAGGCCTACCTGGGGCCGCGCGCGGTGGATGTCTGCATCGTCAATTCGCGGCCCATTGACTGGTCGCTGCGGCGCAAGTACTTCGATGCGGGCGCCGAGCCGGTCCACACCGACCAGGAAAAAATTGCGCGGCTGGGAGCTGCGCCCATCCGGGCCAACGTTTTCATGGAGGGCCAGTTCAAGGCCCGCCATGACCCCGCCCGGCTGGCAAGCCTCATCGTTTCGCTGGCGCAGGGCGCGTTGCGCGCGCGGGATATTTTTTGCGGTCCAGGCAGCCTCGCGGCCTGAAAAGGACAACCACATATGTGCGGAATTGTCGGATACATCGGGTCCCGACAAGTGCCTGGCGTTGTTGATTGACGGTCTCGCGTTTTATGTTGGACGACCCGCGGAAAGGCAAGCCTTTCCGCACAGCCGGGCGGCCGAGCCGCTCATCTCTTCGTGAATAATCCGCGCCCAAGCTCGCCGCCATGCGCGGGAATCGCGGCCCTGCGATCGCGCAGCCTCCGGGTGCCGCTTCGCAGAAAACTCCATTCTCTCCAGATAGCGAATCAGGCGCGGTCCGGAGATCTGTGGCAGATTCTGCCGCCCGGGAATCAGCGCCGAACGCGGTCGCGGTAGCGGCGGCAAGACATGCCTCTGGGCGCGGAGTCGTGCGGAATCACGCCCGCAGTTGCTTCGCGCGCCAATAGCGCAGGCAGGCCGTGATGTTTTCTTCCTCCACCCGCACGCG
>JBKKAI010000715.1:0-2527 GCA_046714815.1 Terriglobia bacterium
TTGCTATCCGGCTCCTCCGAGCGGGCATCGGCGACGAAACGCTGAGGATTTCGCACCAGGCCCTGGTAGAGTTTTTCGCGGCCGTCACGCGGCCGCCCACCACCGGCCGTCCTCTGCTTACAGAAACCGAAGCCCTCCGCGAGACCGAAGAACTTCTGACTCAGTGCATTGTGCTGTATCCCAACGAAGGTATTTTACGAACCGCATTGCGCGGGATCGCAACTTACCAGATGTCATGGTTTGATGCTCACATGTGGGCTTACGCGGACTATTACGGTCTAACGGAGCTGCTTTCGGAGGATTTTCAGCATCAGCGGATGTACGGGACCGTGCGAGCCATCAATCCTTTTTCGTGACGCTCGGCGCGGTGGCAACCGTTACGCGGCCAGGTGTTTCAGCCAGAGGCGCATCAGGTGGCGGCGGCGCTCGGGCTCCGGGTGGTCGGTGAAGGCGGTGCGGCTGTGCAGGATGAAGGTGTTGTTGACGAACTGCATGTCGCCGCGCTCCATCTCGAATGTCACTTGCAGCGGATCGCGGTTCATGATGCTTTCCAGGTAATCGAGCGGCTCGATGTCGCGGGCCTCAAGCGGCGCGCCCACCAGCTCGTGTCCCTTCGGGATGTAGAACCGGAAATAGCGCACCTGGAGCGACCCGTTATAGGTGAAGACGGGCGCGATCAGCGTGGACGGCTCGCCGGGCCGCAGCTCAGCGCGGCGGTCGAAGTGATAGCTGCGGTACAGCCGCTCCAGATAATCGGGCCGCTCGCGCAGCAGCGCGTTGTGGGCCGACTCGGCGCTGACCAGCGCCGATGCGCCGCCGCTTTTGGCCACCTCGAGTGCCAACAGCCCGACGATGTCCGGCGTGTTGCCCATCAGCGCCGGCGCTGAATCGGTGTGGAAGTGCAGCCCTTCGGTGGTCTTCGAGAAGCGCACGCCGACCGTGCCGTAATCCTTCTCGATCTTGTAGCCCTCGTCGCGCACCGAATAGAGGCGGTCGCCCTTCACGTTCTGCGGCAGCGTGGCGCCGAGAAACGCGCCGATGCCCCAGTAGATCATGCTGGCTTCTTCGGCGGTGTAGCGCTCCATCGGCAGCCCCTTTACCAGCACGAAGCCCGCGCCGGCCCTGAGCTCGCGGCGCAGCGCCGCGGCATCCGCTTCGAACGAGGGAAGCGGGAAGTCGCTCTTGACGAGCGACAGCAGGTCTTTGCCCCCGTCGCGGATCGCGCCGAGGGCCTGGCCGAGCTCGTCGAGCGTCGCCGGTTTCAGCCGGTAACAGCGGCTCTCGAACGCCGGAAAATCGGCGCGCTGCCAGGCGCCGGGCCCCTCGATCGGCGCCCTGTGAACGGGAGTCTCCGCGATCTTCATGGCCCCTCCATTTTAATCGCGCTTGGTGTCTTTCTGTCTTGGTGGTTCAATAATCCCTTCCATGGAAAAGCCGAGCCGGGTGCGCCACGGGGTGATCGGTTTCGCCGTCTCGCTGGCGTTCATCACCTACATGGACCGCGCCTGCATCGGGCAGACGGCGCCGGCCATCAGCCGCGAGTTCGGTCTGACGCCGGTTCAGATGGGCTACGTGTTTTCCGCATTCGGCGCGGCCTACGCTCTGTTCGAGATTCCCAGCGGCTGGTTGGTGGACTGGATCGGGCCGCGCAAGGTGCTGATGCGCATCGTGATCTGGTGGTCGTTTTTCACCGCGGCCACCGGCTGGGTATGGAACCTGCCGTCGCTGCTGGTGACCCGCTTCCTGTTCGGCGCCGGCGAAGCCGGCTGCTTCCCGGGCCTGGCGAAATCGTTCAGCACCTGGCTGCCGCAGCGGGAGCGCCCGCTCGCCGAAGGGCTCAAGGCGGCCAGCGCGCGTTGGGGCGCCGCCGTGACACCCTACCTCGTTGTGCTGTTGCAGCAGGTGATGTCCTGGCGCCAGGTGTTCGGGCTGTTCGGCGCGGTCGGCATCGTTTGGGCGGCGCTCTATTACTGGTGGTATCGCGACAACCCGCGGGAACATTCGGGCGTCAACGCCGCCGAGCTGGCGATGCTGCCGGAAGGCGGCGCATATGGCGGCGAGACTGTCGGCCGCACCCGCGTTCCATGGAGAAAGTTTCTCTCATCGGGCAGTGTGTGGCTGCTGTGGCTGCAATGGTTCTGCCACTTCTACGGATTCTATTTCTACATCACCTGGCTGCCCACCTACCTGCAGCAGGCGCGTGGCCTGGACGTGCGGCAGGGCGCGCTGCTGGCCGGGTTGCCGCCGCTCGCCGCCGGCCTCGGCAGCCTTTCCTGCGGCCTTCTTTCGCCGCTGATGGACCGCTGGACGGGCAGCATCGCCCGCACCCGCCGCTCGCTCGCTTACGTCGCCTTCGGCGGCGCTTCGGCGCTGCTGCTGCTGTCGGTCCAGTTGAGCGACCCGGTGTGGGCCATGGTGGCTATGAGCCTCTCGGCTTTCACCGCCGAGCTGGGCGGCCCGATTTCCTGGACCACCTGCATGGACCTGGGCGGCCGCTACGTCGGCTCGCTCTCGGCTTCGATGAACA
>JBKKAI010000716.1:0-2797 GCA_046714815.1 Terriglobia bacterium
GGTGAAGGGAATGCCGATGGGTCCGCCGCCAAACGTGCCAGAGCCGAAGTCGGGATGCAGGTTGCGGTCCGGACCGACGGTGGCGATGTAAGCGGCCGAATTGCGGTCCACCGGCAGCGTGTCCACCGGCGTATTCCAGATGTTATCGGCCGGAAAAACCGGGCAGCCGGCGAGTTGCTGTGCGCGGGCGACGCCGGCAACGGCCAGCGACAGGCCCGCGAACAGGGCCAGTACCAGCCGCGGCCGAAGGCGGCCCGCCGTACGGATGCAGGTTCTCCGAGACATTCGAGCCACTATATTACTCCTGTCGCGCCGGGGCGGCATGGTCTGGTCGCGGTATACTGGAAATTCGGGGCCTGGGTAAACGGCCGGCGAGCGACGCCCGTCATAAGACTAAATGGCTGAATTCATTGCCAAATTCGCCAACGATCGCGGCGAGGTCCAGGAGCAGTTGGAGCGCGCCGACTCGGAGGACGAGATCCGGTCGCGGTACGCGCAGCAGGGCTACTTCGTTTACTGGGTAAAGCCGAAGGGCGGCGGCTTTGGGCTGCGCCAGTTGAAGATGATGCCGGCCCCCAGGGGCGGCCTGAAGATGGAGCCGTTCCTCATCTTCAACCAGCAGTTTGTGACGCTGGTTCGCGCCGGCCTGCCCATCCTGAAGGCCCTGGACCTGCTTTCCAACCGCATCGCCAACTCGGCGCTGCGCGAGCGCGTCGTGGCGGTGCGCGAGCGGGTGCGCGGCGGTGCGCTGCTCTCGGAGGCGTTCGATGCGCAGGGCTTTTTCCCGCGGATCTACATCACCTCGCTGATGGCGGGCGAAAAGTCCGGCAACCTGGAAACGGTCCTGGACCGCTACATCGGCTACACGCGGATGACGCTGACGGTCCGCAAAAAAATCCTGGTATCACTGGTCTATCCGGCGCTGCTGCTGACGTTGACCACGGCGCTGATCGCCTTCCTGACCACCTACGTGGTGCCGAACTTCGCCGATCTGTACAAGGGCATGGAGGCGCAGCTCCCTCCGATGACCCAGGCGATGATCAGCGTGGGCGTGGCCATCAAGAATTACATGGTGGTGCTGGTGCTGGGCTTCGGGCTGGGCAGTGCGACGCTCTACTACTGGTCGCGCTCGCCCGGCGGGGCGGCGCGGCTGGACCAGTTGAAGTTGAAGCTGCCGCTGGTGGGCGAAATCTGGCTGAAGTACCAGGTGGCGCAATTCGCGCGCATGCTGGCCACCATGCTGGCCGGCGGCATCCCGCTGGTGCCGGCGCTGGAGACGTCGGCCGAGTCGTTTACGTCGCCGCTGGTGCGGCGGGCGCTGGAAAGCTCCAGCCGCATCGTGCGCGAGGGGCGGCCGCTTTCGGCCGGCCTGCGCGAATCAAAATTCGTGCCCGACCTGGCGGTGGAGATGGTCGAGGTGGGTGAATCCACGGGCGCCATGCCGCAGATGCTCACCAGCGTCGCCGAATTCTACGAAGAGGACGTGAACACGCGGCTGCAGGCCGTGCTGGCGCTGATCGAGCCGGCCATCCTGATCTTCATGGGCGTGGTGGTGGCGTTTGTGCTCGTGTCGCTTTACCTGCCCATCTTTTCCCTGGCGGAAAGAATCCAAACATGACCGACCCGAACCAGTTCGCCCCGAAAGACGCCAACGGCGCGGTGCAGCCGGCCGATGCGGCCGACGGCGGGCTGGCCCCAGGCGACGAGCAGGGCCGCGCCCGCGACCTGGCCCAGCGCTACCGCTGCCCGTTCGTGGACCTGAAGGAGCAGCCGATTGACCACGAGCTGCTGCGCAGCATCCCGGTGGACCTGATGTTCCGCTACCACTTCGTGCCGCTGCGCGGCTACAACCAGACGCTGGAGATTGCCATTGCCGACCCCAGCCAGTTGCTGCTGATGGATGAAGTCTCGCTGCTGCTGAACAAGAAGCTGAAGCTGCGGGTGGCCACCCCGGCACAGATCGCCGAGCTGCTGAAGAAGACCGAGCAGTCGCAGCGGGTGCTGGAGGAGGCCACCGAGGGCTTCACCCTCGACGTGATCCACGACGAGGACACGCAGGACGAAACCATCTCGATCGAAAAGCTGACCCAGGGCGGCGACATCAGCCCGGTGATCCGCCTGGTGGACACCACGATTTTCACGGCGCTCGAGCGGCGTGCCAGCGACATCCACATCGAGTCGCGCGACGGCGAGGTGGCCATCAAGTACCGCATTGACGGCGTGCTGCACTACGCCATGCCGCCCATCGCCAAGGAGTGGGCGCCGACCATCATTTCCCGCATCAAAGTGATGTCGGAGCTGGACATCGCCGAACGGCGCGTGCCGCAGGACGGGCGCTTCCGCGTCCGCTACAAGAAGCGCTCGATTGACTTCCGCGTCTCGATCATGCCCTCGATCCACGGCGAGGACGCCGTGCTGCGCGTGCTGGACAAGGAGTCCATGAGCGAAAAGTTTCAGCAGCTTTCGCTCGACGCCGTGGGCTTCCTCGAACACGACCTGAAGAAGTTCCGCCGCTACATCCTGGAGCCGTACGGGATGGTTCTGGTGACCGGGCCGACCGGCAGCGGCAAGACCACGACGCTCTACGCGGCGCTCAGCGAGATCAAGAACGACGAAGACAAGATCGTCACCATCGAGGACCCCGTCGAATACCAGATCAAAGGCATCACCCAGATTCCGGTGAATGAAAAAAAAGGGCTGACCTTTGCGCGGGGATTGCGATCGATCCTGCGCCACGACCCGGACAAGATCATGGTGGGTGAGATCCGCGATAATGAGACCGCGCAGATCGCCATCC
>JBKKAI010000717.1:0-3181 GCA_046714815.1 Terriglobia bacterium
CTGCTGCGCGCCGAAAAGCTGGGCCGCGCCGGCAGCTTCCGCGACGTAAGTTTCGCGTTGCGCGCCGGGGAGATACTGGGCATCGCCGGCCTGATCGGCGCGGGGCGCACCGAGCTGTGCCTGGCGCTTTACGGGATCGCGCCGGCCGACACCGGCGCGATTTACGTGGACGGGCGCGTCACTCCGATACGCTCGCCGCGGGACGCCCGCCGCGCCGGGCTGGCGCTGCTGACCGAAGACCGCCAGCGCACCGGGCTGTTGCGCGGCCGCCCCGTGCGCGAAAACGTCACCATAGCCTCGCTGGAGGCGTTCAGCCCGCGCGGTGTTCTGCGCCTGGCCGCCGAGCGCGACGCGGCGCAACAGCTTGCCGAGCGCCTGCGCATCCGCGCGCGCGCCGAACAGCCCATCGAAACGCTCAGCGGCGGCAACCAGCAGAAGGCGCTCATCGCGCGCTGGATGCTCACCCGCGCCCGCGTTTTTCTGTTCGACGAGCCAACTCGCGGCATTGACGTGTCAGCGAAGGCCGAGGTCTTCGCGCTGATGCGGCAACTGGCCGGCGGCGGCGCCGCCGTGCTGATGGTTTCGTCGGAAATCCCGGAGCTGCTCCAGGTGGCCGGCCGCCTGCTGGTGATGCGCCGCGGCGAGTTGGCGCAGGAGCTCGACCCGGCGCGCGCCACGCGCGAGGAGGTGCTGCACTGGGCGCTCTGAGTCAGACGCCGGCGCCGCCTCCTGGAAATGGACCGCCTGGTGGAAGCGGGCGGGGGGCGGCCATCGGCCCGCCGGCCCCCAGCGGCCGGACGCGCTTCTCCGCCCTGTGGCAGCGGCTGCTTCCGTTCTCCACGCTGCTGGCGCTGTTCCTGCTGCTGTCGCTGGCCTCGCCGCATTTTCTGACTGCCGGCAACCTGTCGAGCGTGGCCCGCCAGACCGCGGTCATCAACATCATGGCGCTGGGAATGACGATGGTAATGATCGCCGGCGGTATTGACCTGTCGGTGGGCGCGATGATGGCCTTCTGCGGGTTGCTGGGGGCCATGAGCCTGCAATCGGGCTGGGCGCCGCCGCTCGCGGTGGCGGTGGCCGCCGCCGGCGGCGTGGGCTGGGGCGCGGCCAACGGCCTGATGGCCGCCAAACTGAAGATCACCCCGTTCATCGTCACGCTCGGAACGCTGGGCATCATCCGCGGCCTGACGCTGCTGATCTCGAACGGCCTGCCGGTGGTGGGCCTGCCCGCATCCTTCTCCTGGTTGGGCGAGGGAAACCTGGCGCGTGTCGTGCCGGCGCCGCTCGCCGTGCTTGCGCTGGCCGCCGCGCTGGTGCACTTCCTGCTGAAGCACACGCGCCTGGGGCGCTATGCCTACGCCATCGGCAGCAACAGCGAGGCGGCGCGCTACGCCGGCGTGCGGGTGGACGCCTGCACCGTCGCGGTGTACGCTGTTTCGGGCGCGCTGGTCGGCCTGGCTTCGATGATCGAGGCCTCGCGCCTGATGACCGGACAGCCCACCGCGGGCGAGGGCTATGAGCTGAAGACCATCGCCGCCGTGGTGATCGGCGGCGGCAGCCTGCGCGGCGGCGAAGGCAGCGTCGCCGGCACGCTGGTGGGCGGCTTCATCATGGGCCTGCTCAGCAACGGCAGCAACCTGCTGGGAATCTCTCCCTTCCTGCAGCAGGTCATCATCGGCAGCGTCATTATTCTCGCCGTCGGCCTGGACGAATGGCGAAAGAGGGTGGCCACGGAATGAAACTGGCGAGCTATGCCTGGAAAAATGAAACGCACTACGGGATCGTCGAGGGCACGCGCGTGCATCGCCTGGGCGCGCGCATCGCCGACTACCTGGGGAAGCCGGCGCCCGTCTCGAACCTCGCCGATCTGCCGTCGGCGGCGCTCGGCGAGGTGCGGCTGCTGCCGCCGGTCCCCGAGCCGGAGAAGATCATCTGCATCGGGCTGAACTACCGCGACCACGCGAAAGAGTCGGGCATGGAGATTCCCAAGTACCCGGTGTTCTTCGCCAAGTATCGCACGGCGCTGGCCGGGCCGCACGATACCGTGATGCTGCCGCGCGTCTCCACGCAGGTGGATTATGAAGCCGAGCTGGCGGTGGTGATCGGCCGCGCCGGGCGCTACATCGCCGAGGCCGCCGCGATGGATTACGTGGCCGGCTATATGGCGCTCAACGACGTGAGCGCGCGCGACTTCCAGTTTCGCTCGTCGCAGTGGATTCAGGGCAAGACCTTCGATACCTTCGCCCCCTGCGGCCCGTACCTGGTAACGCGCGACGAAGTCGCCGACCCGCACGCGCTCGGCATCCGGCTCCGCCTGAACGGCCAGGTGATGCAGGACTCGAACACGCGCGAGTTCATTTTCACGATCCCGGCCCTGATCGCGTATCTCTCGCAAATCTTCACCTTCGCCCCCGGCGACATTATTTCCACCGGCACACCGCCCGGCGTCGGCTTCGCCCGCAAGCCGCCGGTGCTGCTGAAGCACGGGGACGTAATGGAAGTGGAGGTTGACCAGGTAGGTACACTGCGCAACCCGGTGGCGGCCGAAGCGGGCCAGGCGGCCGGCGCTTTGTGATATATTGCGCTGTTGGAGGAACTTCTATGCTGACCACTCTTGGCCTTCTGCTGCTGTTGGCCGCGCCGGCGCAAAACTCGCTGGCAGCGCCCAATATTCAGGTTCCTCCGCACCTGCCCGTCGCCAACCTGCCACCCGGCCTCATGGGACCGGACGTGCAGCTCGCGCTGAAGAACGGCTCGATCCTGGCCCTGCGGACCTATCGCTTCGAGGGCGACATGGTTCACTACCGCAATGTCTTCGGCGGCATCAGCAGCGTACCGCTCTCCCATGTGGACATGGAGCGCAGCAAGAAGCTCAACGCCGACCGCCTGATGCCGTTTGGCATGTAACGCCCCGCCGCCTGGAGGCGCAAGTCGTCGGAACTCAGAAGCAAGGGTCGCGAAGCCTCGGCCGAGTCCTGCACCCCGGTCCTCCCCACTGGCGCCTCCTCCTGGTATCCTGGTCCTCGACCTGGACGGAGGATAGGGCTCTGCTGGAGAGCAACCAGAGCGCCGATTCAGGGGCCAAGACCGAGGCGGGGTGCCACGGCCCCCCCCCGCCACGACCGGGGCCCCCCCCCCCGCACCCCCAAATAACCCGGCGCCCCCCCACGGTGTGTGCCGG
>JBKKAI010000718.1:0-5170 GCA_046714815.1 Terriglobia bacterium
GTTTCGCTCAGAACATTCCTGTCTTTCCGAACGAGCGCGCCGATTCCGACGTGCGCGTGGGCGACGGCATCCCCGCGCCGCCTCGCCCGGGCGCGCCGGTCTTGACCTTGCCGGCAACACGTTCCACTACTGTCACCGTGTTCGATCCCAATCTGCGGACGGGCTACGTGCACCACTTCAGCCTCAGCGTGCAGCGCGAACTATTCCGGAACACGGTTGTGGACATTGGTTACGTGGGCACGCGCGGGGTGAAGCTGTTCATGGACCGGGACATGAATCAGCCGAGGATCTACGAAGATTTCCTGACGGCGTTTCAGCAGCTCCAGGCCTTTCGCGCCGGCACCCCGGCCACCAACACGCTGGTGCGCCTTTTTGGGTCGGCCGCCGCAGCCGTCACCGGCGTCGGCGCCACGACGCTGGATCAGGGCTTGGTGAACACGGCAGTCAACAACGTGGACCGCAGCGCCAGCAATTTCTCGCGCTACGCAGCCGCCGGGCTCTCTCCTTTCTATCTGCGCAATTACCCGCAGTACAACCAGTTCATTTTCGGAACCAACGACGGGCGTTCCTATT
Source organism: Terriglobia bacterium (assembly GCA_046714815.1). Taxonomy (GTDB): domain Bacteria; phylum Acidobacteriota; class Terriglobia; order JAJPHL01; family JAPKYU01; genus JBKKAI01. Next base: position 574 of record JBKKAI010000718.1, read on the forward strand.
ACAACTCCCTGCAGGTCAGCGTCCGCCGCCAAACTGGCGCGCTCAAAATCAACGGGAACTATACGTTCAGCAAGAGCATTGACAATATCTCGGCTGGCGGCGACGGCTTCACCTCGCCCATTGACAACTTCAACCTGCGGTTGAACCGCGCGCGAGGGTCCGCGGATCGCCCACACTCGTTTAACTACTCGGCCACTTACGAGCTGCCGTTTGGCCGCAACCGGCGGTTCGGATCAAACCTGCCGAGTTGGGCCAACACCCTGGTTGGTGGATGGGAGATGGGTTCCACGGCCATTTGGCAGAGCGGTGAGGTCTTCACCGTCAGCTCGGGCCGGGCGACTGGGCCGGCTGCCGCCAATACCTGGGCCAATTACACGGGAGACCGCAACATCGGCCGGGTGATCCGCCAGGGCGACGGCGTGTTTTTCTTTACGCCGGAGGAAAAATCCCGCTTTTCATTCCCGTCCGCCGGCGCCATCGGCACCTCGGGCCGGAATGCCTTCCGTGGGCCTCGCTTCTTCGGCACCGATCTGTCGCTGGTGAAGCGTTTCAGAATCACCGAGCGGCACGTGGTGACCTTCCGCGCCGAGATGTACAACCTGTTCAACAACGCAAACTTCGGTCTGGTGGATACAGGTGTCGGCGCCAACAACAATCTGACGATCCCGGGCTCGTTCGGCAAGCTGAGCACGATCGTCGGCAACGCCCGCATCATGAAGATGGCCCTTCGCTACGACTTTTAGAGAGTTCGAGGTCTCCGGCTACGCCGCGCGCCGCCGTCCGGCCGCGCCGGCTTACCGCGTGCCGACTGGTGACTGGCTGCTGCCGGCGGGCGGCGCGATGGCGGACACCAGCAGCAGGCCCAGGCCCCAGCCGCCGAGCACATCGCTGGGCCAGTGGACACCCAGGTACATGCGCGTCCAGCCTACCAGCAGCGGCAGAACGAGGAGCGGACGCGCCCAGACTTTGCGGCGCCGGCCGACAGAGGCGATCACCAGCGCAATCAGCGTCCAGATGACCATGCTATTCAGGGAGTGGCCGCTGGGGAAGGAGCTGCCGCGGGCGGTCACCTGGTGCAGGAAATCGGGCCGCGTCCGCGCCAGGACGAACTTTACCAATTCGGTGAGTCCCGCGGCGGCCGCCATGCCGATACCCAGGCGCCAGGCCAGGTCGGCGCCGTGGTGGCGGAGGGCAAAAAGCATGGCCAGCGCGCCGGCCGGAATCAGCACGGCCAGCGAGCCGAACTGTGTGAGCACCCTGGCCACGGGCAACAGCGCGGGCGGCCGGAAATAGAAGCTCTCCATCAGCGGCCGGTCCAGGCGCGTGGTGGCCAGAATCAGCGCCGCGGCGAGGAGCAGCAGGCCGGCAAGAGCGGGGAAAAGGCGTCGCGCGAGCATCACGCGGGATTCGAGGCCGCGCTTGACCACTGCCAGGTCATCGGCCTATTTGCGCGCGCGCAGGAAGGGCTGGGCGGCCACTTCGCGGTGGCGTTCGGTTCGGATCGCGCGATGCTCATAGGCCGCGCCGATGAACGACCGGAACAGTGGGTGCGGGTCGAGCGGCTTCGACTTGAACTCGGGGTGGAACTGGCAGCCGAGGAACCACGGGTGGTGTTCGATCTCCACGATCTCCACGTAGGTGTTGTCCGGTGTCAGCCCGGTGATGCGCAGGCCGGCGGCCGTCAATGTCTCTTCGTACTCGCGGTTGAATTCGTAGCGGTGGCGGTGGCGCTCGGAGATCTCGGTCTTGCCGTAGGCCTGGTGCGCGAAGGTGTCCGGCTCGAGCTTGCACGGCCAGGCGCCTAGGCGCATGGTGCCGCCGAGCTCGTCAATCCCGCGCAGCTCGCGCAGCTTGTAAATCACGCGGTGCGGGGTGGCGGGGTCAAACTCGCTGGAGTCGGCGCCTTCCAGCCCGCAGGCGTGGCGGGCGAACTCGATCACCGCGCACTGCATGCCCAGGCAGATGCCGAAGTAGGGCACTTGGTGGGTGCGCGCGTACTGGATGGCGTTGATCATGCCGGCGATGCCGCGCTTGCCGAAGCCGCCCGGCACCAGGATGCCGTCGTACGGCTCCAGTTGGCGCTGCCATCCGTCGCCGGCCACGCCCTCGGCCTCGATCCAGTGGATGGCGGTGCGCAGGTTGTGCGCCAGCCCGCCGTGCACCAGCGCCTCTTTCAGGCTCTTGTACGACTCCTCGAACTCGACGTACTTGCCGACCACGGCCACCGACACTTCGTCGCGCGGGTTGTTCAGACGGCGCGCCAGATCCTGCCAGGGGCTCATGTCCCGCTCTTTGGTTTCCAGCCGCAGGTAGCGCAGGATGATCTCGTCCAGCCCCTCCTGTCCCAGGCAGATGGGCACTTCGTAGATGGAGCCGACGTCTTTCGCGGTGATAACGGCGTCCTCCGACACGTTGCAGAACAGCGCCACCTTGGCCTTCAGGTCGCGCGGCAGGAAGCGGTCGGTGCGGCACAGCAGAACGTCGGGCTGGATGCCGATCTGCAGCAGCTCCTTCACGCTGTGCTGCGTCGGCTTGGTCTTCAGCTCGCCCGCCGTGCCGATGTAGGGCACCAGCGTCAGGTGGACGAAGACCGTGTTGTCGCGCCCTTCGTCCTGGCGCATCTGGCGGATCGCTTCCAGGAACGGCAGCGACTCGATGTCGCCCACCGTGCCGCCGATCTCGATGATGGCCACGTCCACCTCTTGCGAAACTTTCTTGATCGCCGCCTTGATCTCGTTGGTGACGTGGGGGATCACCTGCACCGTCTTGCCCAGGTATTCGCCGCGACGCTCCTTGGTGATGATCTGCTCGTAGACGCGGCCGGTGGTGAGGTTGTTGTCGCGGGTGAGCCGCGCGCTGGTGAACCGCTCGTAGTGGCCCAGGTCCAGGTCGGTCTCCGCTCCGTCGTCGGTCACAAAAACCTCGCCGTGCTGGTAGGGGCTCATCGTGCCGGGATCAACGTTCAAGTAAGGATCGAACTTCTGGAGCGTCACGCGCAGGCCGCGGCTTTCGAGCAGCGAGCCGATGGAAGCCGCCGCCAATCCCTTGCCGAGAGAGGAAACCACGCCCCCGGTGATGAAAATGTATTTAGGCATTCTCGTCTGCTCCGCGTGTGAGAAGTTGGAGGCCTTCCTCGTTCCGCTCCGGATCACCGGCCCGCGAGCGGGCCTGCGCCAGGTCCTCTTCTGTATCCACGCCCACCGAATCGTAAGTTGTTTCTACCACCTGAATGGAATACCCGTTCTCCAGCACCCGCAACTGCTCCAGCTTCTCCAGGCCCTCCAGCGGTCCGCGAGGCAGCGCCGGGAATCCCAGCAGGAACTCCCGTTCGAAGACGTACAGGCCCAAGTGCTTGTAGTAGGTTACAGGCGCGCCGTCCTGGCCGTCTCTGATAAACGGAAGGCATGCTCTGGAAAAGTATAGGGCACGGCCGGCGCGATCGGTGACCACTTTCACCACATTTGGATTGGCAGCCTGCTTGCATGAAGTTAGGGCGGTTTTCAAGGTGGAAACGGGCGTTTCGGCCCCTTCCAGAATCGGTAGGATGGCTTGGTCAATCGCTTCCGGCTCGATAAACGGCTCATCGCCCTGGACATTCACGACAATCGCAGCGTCCGGGATGCGGGCGGCCACTTCGGCCACACGCTCGGTGCCGGAGGTGTGTCCTGGGTCGGTTTGGTACACCTCCGCCCCAAAGGCGAGGGCGGCTTGGAAGATGCGGTCGTCGTCGGTCGCCACCGCGACACGCGTCACCAGCCGCGAGCGGCGCACCTGCTCGTACACGCATTCCAGCATGGTGCGCCCGCCGATCGTGAGGAGCGGTTTGCCGGGAAGCCGGCTGGATTGGTAACGCGCCGGTATGACTGCGAGGATTTGACGCTTTGCCAATTCGGTTCTTTGACCCGAAACTTGGTGGCGACGGCGTGGGCGGGTTATCCGCCACGCTCGAAAAGTAGCGTTGATTTTACCACAGGGCTTGCAACGCTGTGGTAGAATCCGAATCAACTAGACGGGCAGGGCCCGGGGCGCGAGGCATGACTATGACCTGGCGGAGCGTTCGAGGTCGGCGAGATGTTCAGCGCGGGCGTTTCTCAGTTTTACTTCTCACCATAGGTCTGGCGCTCGCCGCCATTGCGGCGATTGCGGCCGATCAGGCCAAGCTGATGCCGGACCGCACCAAGGCCCAAACACCCGGCCTGAAGACGCGCGAGCGTCCCATCCAGGTGGATGTCAACATCACGCTGGTGAACGTGACGGTGGCCGACCCGCTCAACCGGCTGGTGACCGGCCTCGAGAAGGAGCACTTCCAGGTCTTCGAAGACAAGTCGGAGCAGAAGGTCCTGCACTTCAGCAACGAGGATGTGCCGGTCTCGCTGGGGCTGGTGTTTGACGCCAGCGGCAGCATGTCCAACAAGATGGAAAAGGCGCGCGCGGCTGTGCTGCAGTTCTTCAAGACCGCCAATCCGGAGGACGAGTTCTTCCTGATTGATTTCAACGATCAGCCGCGCCTGATGGCGGACTTCACTTCCAGCATCGAAGATATCCAGAACCGCCTGTTGTTCACGCAGGCCAAGGGGCGCACGGCGTTGCTCGATGC
>JBKKAI010000719.1:0-4234 GCA_046714815.1 Terriglobia bacterium
TCTGCGCCGTTGGGGCGCACTGAATAATCCGGGCTAGTAAACCGCCGGCCACACTCCCGGTGTGGCAATCTCCAGCAGGTGCCGGTCGGGGTCGCGGAAATAGATGCTGCGGCCCCCACGAGGCCACGTCCGGCGGCTTTCAATGTCCACTCCGTTGGCGGCCAGCCAGGATTCCCAGGCTTCGAGCTCCGGCGCGGCGATGGCGAAGGCCAGGTGCAGATTGCCGCTGCCATCGTGGTCACCGCTGGCGCCCTTTTTGCACAGGAGCAGAAGCTGGCGCCCTGCCACGCCCATCGCACACAGCCTTTCGCTCGAATCAATCAGCGTGAGGCCAAGGAGGGTCTCGTAGAAACGCACGGAACGGGGGATATCATCCACGTAAAGCGCCGTTTCCAGGACGCCGTTCAGTTGCGGGGGCATCTTGCGACCAATAACCCCCGCACAGGCAAGAATGCCTGTGCTACGTACCACAGGCATTCTTGCCTGTGCCTGCCGGATGCGCACGCCGCTGCCACACCGCTCTTCGGGACCGGCCTTTCCATCTCACCGGCGATTGAGCCAGGCCGCGACCTCGAGGTCATCGGCTGCGGCTTCCTTGAGCACCAGGCTGCCTGCCCTGCCGGCCACTCGAAAAGCATTTTGTGTCCAATCGGTCCTGAAGGCGGAGCCGGTGTTGTGCAGCATGAGCTCGGCGGGGGCGACCAGCGTCGTGACCGTCCGGAAATCTCCGGCGCGGCGCAGGAGCGGGATCGGCAGTTTTTCCAGGTAGGCGTCGTCGTTCTCGCTGTCGAATCGGGCCGCATCGGCGGCGGTGCGGCGCACCGAGTCCACCGGCGCCAGAGCGCGGGCCAGCAGAACCCAAAGCCCGGCCCGGCCGGCGCCGCTCATATCCACCGATGAGAATCCCGGCTGCGACTTCAGATAGGCCAGGGCTGTCAGGATGTCCTGTACGCGCTCGGCGTCGTCTGTCCGGTTATAGGTCGTGAAGAACCGGTCGGAGGCATCGCGTGTTCCGCTGTGCGCCCCGGTCTGAAAAGCATCCAGGCTGAACACGGCGGCGCCACGGCGAAGTAGCTCCGCCGCCAGGGCGCTTTTGCCCGCGGCTTCTCCACCGTCGGGATGGACCAGCAGGATCACCGGAACGCTACCGCGAACCTTTCCGGGCCTCCAGAGAAAAGCCGGGATTCGATCGCCGCGTCCGCGGCGTCCCAGCAGAAGTCGCCCATTACTGTTCTCGCCGGCCAGGAGTTCCGAGGGCGCGGGCATCCGGGCCGCCACCGATTGGCGCAGGGCGACGCCCATCACTGCGCGGAAACGATCCAGCCCCGCGGCGTCGGCGGGTTTCAGCGCAGCCAGTTGACGCTCCGAAGCTGTGACGCGCTGCTCCACAAGGCCGGCCTCGGTCACGCCCTGCGGCCGCTGGCGGCCGTAAAACAGCAGCACCTGCGCAGGATGCTCCACGCGCACACTACGCTCCTTGAAGCGCGAGGCCTGCTCCTCACCCAGAACCCAGCGGCCGAAAAACGAGTACATTGCTTCGCGGCTGTCGCGGTTGTAGTTATGGCCGTAGTTGAACTGTTGGTTGAAGACCCGGCCTTCAGCGTCCATCAGCCGATAGATGCTCTGGATGGCCGGGAACTCCACCGTTGGATTGTCCTTCGTCCAGTCGCCGGTAGCGGCCACCAGCAGCAAGGGACGCGGCGCCGCCAGGGCCGCGGTCTCGACATTAAACGTGTCCAGCCGCAGGTTGGGCGCGTTTTCGCAATTCGAGCCACCCTGCATATGGGCTGAAACCATGTTAACGGGGACCGACACCTTTACGCGGTCATCCACGGCGGTCGCCAGGAACGTCTGTGTTCCTCCGCCCGATGCGCCCGTCATCACCAGCCGGTTCTTGTCAACATCGGGCAGCGACTCCAGAAAATCCAGACCGCGAATGCTGTTCCAGAGCTGCAGGCCGAGCACGTTGATTCCCCAAAGGTGTTCGCGCGGTCCTCCGAACTGGTGCGCCACCTGGAGGCTGTCGTTATAGCCCACCATGTCGGGGGAGAACACCACAAATCCCTGCCGTGCCAGGTTAATGGCCCGGGCCACAACCGATCCAGCTTCGCTATGTTCCAGCCGCCCGTAGTTCCAGTGACCGTGCGGGCTCCAAACGCCGGGAAAAGGTCCTGCCTGGCCGCGCGGCCGATAAAGATTGCCCGTACAGTAGAAACCCGGATAGCTTTCGAAATATGCCTTTTCGATGCTGTAGCCGTCCCGGTCGAGCCGGTCAAAAATCCTGGCATGGAGCGGAGTCCGCTCCGGCATCGGCCACAGCCCGGCCGCCATCAGAATCTGCTGTCGCAGGTGCGCGGCCCGCTCCTCCCACGCTTTCCGGCTGGGATAGGACTGGAACTTCACCGGGGTGTGTACGCCGCGAACCTGGAAACGAGCGTCTACAGGGGGAATCTCATCGGCGCGGGCAATCCCGGCCAACAGGAGCATCAGAACCGCGACGAAACCCCAGGCCAGCAGGAAACCGCCCAGGTCGGCGCGGTAGCGCCGCCAGGAAAAAAGCTGCGGCAGCTTGAGCAACTCGACGAGGAGCAGGCCGCGGCCATCCGCTTCCGGGTCTGTGAGGACAACATCCGGCTTGTGGCTCTCTTTATCCATGGACCACCTCCGCGGCCGAAGAAGCTGACGGATCGAGTTGGTTTTCAAAACCTACCGGAGTATGCAGGGAAACAAAAAGCCTGTTCATCCTATCCTCGGGCTCCGGGGCGGTCGCCAGACTTACGACTACGATCGCCGCCAGGCCGAAGGCGAGCGAAACCAGCGAGCGCAGCGGAACAGACCAATCCAGGTAAGCGCCCCCGAAATAAACCAGCGCGGCGCCGACGGCGCTGGTCCACGCGCCGTAGCGGTTGGCACGCCGCCAGCAGACGCCCACCCAGAACGGCAATCCGAGAAAAGGCATGATGGTGACGAAGTGTACCGTGGCATCAATCACGGAGGGCAGAAGAAAGGCCATGCCGATGCCGCCGGCGGTCACGGCCACGCCGGTAATGCGTCCAACCAGCAGGTAATGGGAATCGGGCGCGTCGCGTTTCCAGAAGCGGGCATAGGCGTTGCGTGTGAAAAGCGCCGCGGCGTTCACCATGAACGAGCCACAACCCGCCAGAACCGTGGCCATCAGCGAAGCGATCATCAGTCCCACCAGCCCCACCGGCAAAAGACTCGCAATCGCCAGCCCGAAGACCTGCTCGCGGCCGCTGTGCCCCAGGCCGGGGAACAGGGCCATACCGTCGAGACCGGTCAGCGCCCAGCCGATCGTGCAAAGACGTTTGATGAAATTGCCGTAGCACCATCCGATGCGGCACCCCAGTTCGGTGCGGCCACTGGAGGCGATGGCCATCATGTGCGGCTGCGCGACAATGCCCACCACGCCGGTGACCACCAGCATCAGGATGGCGAACAGAGTCATCTCCCCGGGCGCCGTCAGCGTAAACATGCTTTCGCCCACCCGCGCCTTCAGCGCGCGCCACCCGCCCACCGCCGACAGCCCGAACGGTACCAGGGCAAAGGAAAGCACCAGGATAAAGAAGCCCTGGACGAACTCCGTCGTCGCCGCTGCCACCAGCCCGCCGGCCACGCCAAAGGCCACAAATACCGCCGTTACCACCGCGATGATGGCAAACTCCGGCAGGCCGGAGACGGCGGAAATAGTGGTGGCGGTGCCCTTGAGCATGGTGCCTTCCCAGAGCATGAAAAGGTAAAGCGCGAAAAAGGTGTACGCCGCGCCCATTGCCGGCCCGTATCGCATTTCGTAGAAATCGGCGGTAGTGACAACGCGAAGCCTGCGGAACACCGGCGCCAGAAGCCAGTAAAAAGGAGTGGTGAACAGCCACATCCACTGGTACCAGATCCCGGCGAGTCCGATTTCATAGGTAGCGCCAATAACGCTGATCGCATGGTCGGAGCGGGTGCCGGTGGTCAACGCCTGGGCCGCCACCAGCGCCTTTCCGAAGCGCCGGCTGCCGATGAAATATCCTTGCGTGTCCTTGACGCGCCGGGCCGCGCGGAGTCCCAGGGCGGTGATTCCCGCCAGGTAGACCGCCACGACCACCAGGTCCAGTGTTGCCAGCTTCACCAGCGCACTATAGTACGGATTGCCCCTGTCCGGGAGTGGGTGATGGTAGAATCCGCCAGTGGCTTCTTATGGTTGATATCCACTGCCACATCCTTCCCGAGA
>JBKKAI010000720.1:0-3208 GCA_046714815.1 Terriglobia bacterium
GTGCACCATTACCACCGCTCGGTGGGACGCTCGCAGTTCTTCCGCCCACGATGGTTGATCAAGACGTTTATTGACCTGATGGCGTTGTGGTACGAGCTGATGGTGGTGCGGCCGGAGGCTGAGTGGCATGCGCCCGCCGAAGCGGCCGAAGCGGCCGCGGGCAAAAAACCGTCTCCGCTTCCTTGAGCCTCAATGAACGCGTTTGAGGCCTACCAGGGGAAAAAGGTTCTGGTGACCGGCGGCCTCGGTTTCCTGGGCAGCAACCTCTCGTTGCGCCTCGCCGAACTGGGCGCCGAGACACACGCCGTGGACGCCATGCTGCCCGAATGCGGCGGCAACCTTCATAACCTGCCGGCGGCCGGCGAACGCATCAGAATCTCGCGAGAAGACATCCGCAGCCGCGAGTTCATGGAGTCGGCGGTGTCCGGCACGGACATCATCTTTAACCTGGCAGGGCAGGTCAGCCATCTGGGCAGCATGCAGGACCCGCAGCACGACCTGGCCATCAACTGCAGCGCGCAGCTCTCGCTGCTGGAAGCCTGCCGCCACGCCAACCCCCGCGTGAAAGTGGTGTTCGCCAGCTCGCGCCAGCTCTACGGGCGCCCGATCGCGTTGCCGGTGAATGAGACGCATCCGGTGGAGCCGGTGGACATCAACGGTATCCACAAGCGCGCGGCCGAGCGCTACCATTTCATTTACGGCGTCTACGGGCTGCGCGCCACCGCGTTGCGCATGACCAACACCTATGGCCCGCGGCAGCTTGTCCGCCACAACATGCAGGGCTTCATGGGCTGGTTCATCCGCAAAGCGATGGATGGCGAGGAAATTACGCTGTTCGGCGATGGCAGCCAGCTTCGCGACCCCGTCTACGTGGATGACGCCGTGGATGCCTTCCTGCGCGCCGGGATCTCGCCGGTGGCCGACGGCCAGTTGTTCAACCTGGGCGGCACGCCGCTATCGCTGCGGGCCATCGCCGAGACTCTGATCGCCGTGTGCGGGTCGGGCGTCGCGCGCCTGGCCCCGTTCCCTCTCGACCGCCAGCCGATTGACATCGGCAGCTACTTCGGCGACTACTGGAAGGCCGAGCGGCTGCTGGGCTGGAAACCGGTCACGCCGCTCGAAGAAGGGCTGCGCCGCACCGTGGAATACTTGCGCCGCCATCGAGAGCATTACTGGTGAAGCTGCCCTTTCTCGACCTGGGCCGGCAGACAGAGTCATTGCGCCGCGAGATCGAGGCGGCCGTCGGAAGGGTCCTCGACCGCGCGCGCTACGTCCTCGACGAGGAGCTGGAAGCGTTCGAGCGCGAGTACGCCACGTTCTGCGGCGCGAAATTTGCGGTTGGCGTCGGCAACGGGACGCAGGCGCTCGAGATCGCGCTGCGCGCCTGCGGCATCGGCGCCGGGCACGAGGTGATCACCACGCCGCTGACCGCGCCGTTCACGGCCCTGGCGATCCTGGCGGCCGGCGCCCGGCCGGTCTTCGCCGACGTGGACCCCGGCACGCTGCTGCTCGACCCGCGCGCCGCGGCGCGCAAGATCACCGCGCGCACACGGGCCATCATCCCCGTGCACCTTTATGGGCGCGTCGCCGATTTGGGCGCGTTCGGCGACATTGCCCGCCAGCGCGGGATCGAGATCATTCAGGACGCCTGCCAGGCGCACGGCGCGATGTATCGCGGAAAACCGCTCGAGCACTGGTCGCGCTGGGTGGCCTACAGTTTTTATCCCACGAAGAACCTGGGAGCGTTGGGCGACGGCGGAGCGCTGGCGACCAACGACGCCGTTGCGGCCCGCCTGGCGCGGCTGCTGCGCACCGGCGGCGTGAAGACCTGCGCGGTCAGCGAGCGCCCGGCCATCAACAGCCGCCTCGATGAAATGCAGGCGGCGATCCTGCGCGCCAAGCTGCCGCACCTGGCGGGATGGAATCGCCGCCGCCGCGAGCTGGCGGCCGGCTACGTCGAGCGCATCGGCCCGCCGGTGGGCGGCCTGGCGCCCGAAGGCGAGCACGTATTCCATTTGTACGTGGTCCGGCGGCGCCGCCGCTCGGCGCTGCGCCAAAGCCTGCAGCGCGCCGGCATCGGCACCGGCATCCACTATCCTCAGCCGCTGCACCTGCAGCCGGCCTTCGGCCGTGGCCCGGCCGCGCACCGCGGAGAGTTGCCGGTGGCCGAGCGTGCCTGCTCGGAGATTCTGTCGCTGCCACTGCACCCGGAGATGGAGCCGGCCGAAGTCGAGATGGTTTGTGCCGCGCTGGCCGCGGTCCGATGATGGAGCCCGAGCAGTACGACCTGCTGTACCAGTGCGAGGAGCGGATGTGGTGGTTTGTGGGGATGCGCCGCATCGCCGCCACGCTGCTGGGCGGGCGCGCGCGGCCCGGCCTGCGCTGCCTCGAGGCCGGCTGCGGCACCGGCTTCAACTCGCTGTATTACACGCGCGAGTGCTCCTGGCAGGTTTTCCCGTTCGACCTTTCCGACAACGCGCTTCGCTACGCGGCCGAGCGCGGCGTCGAGCGCCTGGCGAAGGCCAGCCTCACCAGCCTGCCGTACCGCGACGACAGCTTCGATTGCGCCACCTGCCTCGACGTCCTGGCGCTGCTCGACGAAACCCAGGGCATGACGGCGCTGGGGGAGCTGCGCCGCGTCCTCAAGCCGGGAGGTTTTCTGCTGCTGCGCACCGCGGCGCACGAATGGATGCGCGGGCGGCACTCGGCCGTCAGCCACGAAGCGCGCCGCTATAACCTCGGCGAGCTTGTGCGGGCGGTGCGCGCCGCCGGCTTCCACATCGAGCGCGCCACCTACGCCAACTCGCTGCTGCTGCCGGTTGCCGTGCTGAAGCGCAAGCTGCTCGAGCCGCTGCGCCTGGCCTCGACCGAAGGCGACGTGCGGCCCGTCGCGCCGTGGCTGGACCGCCTGTTCCTCGCCGCGCTCTCCGCCGAAAACGCGCTACTGGCGCGCCTTCGCTCGCTTCCCCCCGGCGTCTCTGCTATCGTCGTCGCTGTTCGGCCCACGGTCTGAGGAAACCACGAAGGCGCCAAGACACCAAGAAGGGCACAGGCGGCGTCTTTCATCTTGCTATTTACTCGCAACGGAAGCTGGCGGGGCATCCGGTCTCAGGTCCGCGGCGGCGTCACACTTCCGGCAGGGGCTGAGCCTGCCGCCGCCGCCGCGTGGCTTCGAAAATACGCGACCGTCCGGCGGATGCCCTCACGC
>JBKKAI010000721.1:0-5217 GCA_046714815.1 Terriglobia bacterium
GGAACGTCAGGTTAGGGAACGAGGCTCTGTCAAAGGTCTTCGGTCTCATCGTGCCTCAACCACGTGGCGCTGCGCTATACTGCTTCGTAGCACAGGCATTCCTGCCTGTGACTACCTGAGGAGACCGGGAGTTGAACACATTTATCCGGCAGTACCGCGACGAGCTGGCGGGAGTGTTGCGTGCGCTCGATCTGGCGCGCGTGGATGAAATCATCCAAATCCTGGAGCGCGCCCGCGACGAGGAGCGCGGCATTTTCGTTTTCGGCAACGGCGGCAGCGCCGCCACCGCGTCGCATTTCGCCGTGGACATGGTGAAGGGCGCCTCGATGGGGCGCCAGAAGCGCTTCCGCATCATGGCGCTGACCGACCAGATAGCGACGATTACGGCCTACGCCAACGACATCGGCTACGACGTGGTCTTCGAGCAGCACCTGCGCAACTTCGCCCGCCCCGGCGACGTGGTGCTGGCCATCAGCGGCAGCGGCAATTCACCCAACGTTCTGCGCGCCGTCGAGTACGCCAACTCCATCGGCTGCGCCACGATCGGCTTCAGTGGCTTCGAAGGCGGGCAACTGGCGGCGCTGGCGCGCTACTCGCTGGTGGTCCCCTCGAACCATATGGGGCGCATCGAGGACGGCCACATGTTCGCCTGCCACCTGATCGCCTACTACTTCATGGAAGCAGAGAAGACGGCGCCGGCCGCCGCGCGGCCCTGAAGATGCCGTCGGTCGCCGGCGTCCTGGAAACCTCGTTGTACGTGGATGACCTGCGCCGCGCCACGGAGTTCTACAAGGCCCTGTTCGGCTTTGAGGTGTACATCTCGGACCAGCGCATCTCGATCCTGCTGGTGCCGGACCGCCAGGTTCTGCTGCTCTTCAAGAAGGGTGGCTCGGTCCAACCGGCAGAAACGCCCGGCGGCACGATTCCGCCTACGGACGGCGACGGCAACCTGCACCTGGCCTTCGCCATCACCTCCGAAGAATACGGGTCGTGGGAGAACCGTCTGTCCGAGCTCGGCATCTCCATCGAAAGCCGCGTTACCTGGCCGGGCGGCGGCCGCAGCCTCTACTTCCGCGATCCCGACCGCCACGTCATTGAGCTGGCCACTCCCGGCACCTGGCCGAATTACTGAATGCGGAATGCGGAATGGCCGCCCCTTCGCGGCGATTCACGCGGCCGGCGACTGCCGGCCGGCGACTGGGCATATACTGTTGCAGGGAGCGTAAGCGTATGGCTTTTCCGTTCCGCGGTGTGGACTACATGGAGATTGACTCGCTCTTCAGCCCGGAGGAGCTGCTGGTGCGCCAGACGGCGCGCCAGTTCGCGGAAAACGAGATCGTCCCCATCATCGAGGAGCATAACCGCGAGGGCAAGTTTCCGCGGCACCTGGTCCCGAAGATGGCCGAGTTGGGCTTTTTCGGCGCGAACCTGAGGGGCTACGGCTGCGCCGAGATGTCCAACGTCGAGTACGGACTCATCATGCAGGAGCTGGAGCGCGGCGACAGCGGCCTGCGCAGCTTCGTCAGCGTGCAGGGCGCTCTGGTGATGTATCCCATCCTGACCTTCGGCTCCGAGGAGCACAAACAGAAGTGGCTGCCGCTGCTGCAGAGCGGGCGCGCCATCGGGTGCTTCGGGCTGACCGAGCCCGATTTCGGCTCGAATCCCTCCGGCATGCGCAGCCGCGCCGCGCGCGACGGGCGGCACTTCGTGTTGAACGGCGAAAAAACCTGGATCACCTCGGGCAGCATCGCCGACGTCGCCCTGGTCTGGGCCAAAACGGAAGACGACGTGATCCGCGGCTTCCTGGTGGAGAAGGACACGGCCGGCTTCACCACGCGCGACATCAAGGGCAAGTTTTCGCTGCGCGCCTCGGTGACCAGCAGCCTTTCGCTGCAGGACGTGCGCATTCCCTGCGAAAACCTGCTGCCCGGCAGCGAGGGCCTGAAGTCGGCGCTGATGTGCCTGAACCAGGCGCGGTTCGGCATCGGCTTCGGCGCGCTGGGCGCGGCGATGGCCTGCTATGAAACCGCGCGCCAGTACGCGCAGGCGCGCCGCCAGTTCAACAACAAGCCGATCGCCGGCCACCAGCTCGTGCAGGAAAAGCTGGCCTGGATGATTACGGAAATCACCAAGGGCCAGTTGCTGGCCCTGCACGTGGGGCGGCTGAAGGACCGGGGCCGCTCCGACCATAGCCACATCTCGATGATCAAGCGCAACAACGTGGCCATCGCGCTCGAGACCGCGCGCATGGCCCGCGACATCCTCGGCGCCAACGGCGTGGCCGACGAATACCCCATTTTTCGCCACATGTGCAACCTCGAGTCGGTGAAGACCTACGAGGGAACGCACGACATCCACACGCTGGTGATCGGCGAAAAGGTAACGGGCGTGGCGGCGTATTTCTAATGCGGAATGAAAAACTGCTTACGGCCTGTGCTGTGGGCATTCCGGCCGTGGCGGCCGCGGCGCCGCTCATGGGTTCGCTGTGGCTCTACCTGCTGTTTGACGCAGTGTGCCAGCAGCGGCCGGAGCGGGCGCTGTGGATCGCCGGAGCGCCGATGGCGGTATGCGCGCGCTGCTTCGGCATCTATGCCGGCTTCGCGCTGGCGCTCTTGTTCCGCCTTCCGCCCCGGCCGCGCGCTCTGGCCGCCGCCATCGTCCTGATCGCCGCCGATGTCGCCGCCGAATGGCTTGCGCTGCGTCCCGCCTGGGCCGCCGGCCGTTTCCTCACCGGATTTCTGCTCGGCGCGACAACGGCTGCGCTTCTGTCGCCCCCGGCCGCGGCCCTTTCGAATATCGGGCCGCTCAGCAGGCCGCAACCCTCATGACGCCGCCACCACCCAGCCCGCGCCGCGCCGACCACACGATACTGTGGGTGTTGCTGGGCGCGGTGATATTCGGCATGGTGCTGCTGTTCTCCGGCGTCTACATTTTTTCGCGCTACATCGCCCGGCAGGTGGGCGTAGACATTCGCCAGGCCGCCGGCGGCAGGACGGTGGACATTGAGACGCCCCTCGGCTCGCTGCAGGTGCAGCGCGGCGAAGTCAGCGAGAGTCAATTGGGGCTGCCGATCTATCCCGGTGCGCGGCGGAAAAAGCGGGAAGGCGCGACGATCTCGCTCGACGTCCCGTCCGAATCCAGCGTCCGCGTGGTGGCCGCCGAGTTCGAAACATCGGACCCCATCGAAAAGGTGCTGGAGTTCTACCGGGAGCGGCTGGGCGGCGCAGCCGTCGAGCGCCGCCTGAAAGGCCGCATCGCGCTGGAGATCACGAACGGCGGCGCAAAGAGAATCGTGGTGCTTCGCCGCAGAGCGGGCGGCGCCGAAATCGCGCTGGCGAATGTGAACGAGGGCGCTGTCAACTGACGTTCCGATGAACATCCCCTGACCATTGCCCTGACCAGACGAATGACCAGACCATGACTCCGCCCGCCCGCTGCCCGCATTGCGACGCCGAGTTGCCCGCCGAATTGCGCGAGGTGGCCCGCTTCTGCCCCATCTGCGGAAAAATGCTGGAGGCCGAGCCGGAAGCCGCAGCGGAGCCCACGGCGCCGCAGACGGCTCAGCCCGAGCCGGCCACCGCGCCGCCGGCTTGGCGCGTCGCGCCGGTGACCGGGCCGCAGATGATGGCGCCGGCTTTCATGGCCGGGATCGCCGGCGGCATGCTGGTGGGCGTGCCCGGCACCAGCAACTTGTTCTGCCTGTGGATGGTGGGCTGCGGCGCGCTCGCGGTGTTCTTCTTCCACAAGCAGTTCGGCCGCGCCGCGCTGCCCAATGAAGCGGCGCGCCTCGGCGTCCTCAGCGGCTTTTTTGGATTTGTGGTGGCTTCCCTGGTGGCCTTCTTCTCCTACGCGCTGATCCGGCGCAGCCCGTTCGGGCTGGTGGACCAGTTGAAGGAGCACCTGAAGCGCTCCGCCGAGTCGAACATCGTGAAGCCGGAAGACGCCGCCCGCGCCCTCGAGCTCATTGACAAGCCGGGTGGCGCGGCAGTGATGCTCCTCAGCTTCGCCACGATTTACTTCCTCAGCTTCGTGGCGCTGAGCATGCTCGGCGGGCTTATCGCCGGCGCGTTGAGCCGCCGCCGCTAGGCCGGCCACTGAGCCGCAGAGCCACACGGCCGCTACCCCTGCGGAGTGAAGCCCAGTACGATGTCGAAACGCGCGGCGTGCTCGCCGATGCGCGAACCCAAGACGGGCGTAAACGGAATGATGATCGCGCGGCGGGCCTTGGGATCGCGGACGCCTTTCAGGACGCCGTCTTTTTCGTTCAGCGGCTCGCCCTCGACGTAGCACTGCGTGGGGAATTTGTCGCGGCCCGGCAGGTGGAGGGCGAAGTGGATATGCGGCGTGCGGCCCGGGTACGGAACCGGCTTGATGGTGCGGAACAGGTATTCGCCGGTCTTGCCGGTCAGGAACCGTCCGAAGCCCTGGAAGTTGGAGTCGCGCTTCTCGCGGTTGCTGGTGCGGCTGTGCAGGTACGCGCCGTTATTGTCCACCTGCCAGATTTCCACCAGCGCGCCGCGCACCGGCTCGCCGCGAGCGTCGAGAACGCGCCCGCTGAGCCAGGTGATGGTCCCGACGGCGGGCGTGATCGCGCTGTTGATGACGATCAGGTCGTTGTCGGTATCGAGCGGCAGCTTGTCCGGGTAGAAGGGTCCCTCGGTCTGGCGGGGCGTTTGCACCAGCTCGTCGGCGAAGGCGCCCGGCACGGCGTACCACAGGCCGGCGAGGGCCATGCCTGTAACGAAATCGCGCCGGGACCGCTGATGGTGCGGGTGCTTTCGGGAAACAGGTGAGTTTTGCATTGGCGGCGGCTCCGCGGCAATTATACCGGGTTCCATTGCGGTCGCGACATGGAAGTGTGCTGCGGCCTTTCAGGCCGAGTACGCTACTTCAGGCAAAAGTCGCTTGGTATCTGAAAGAGTCGCTGGGCGTCTCGACCGGCTATCTGACTCGGATCGTGCGGGCATTTTCACGGCTGCCAAACATCGAGGCGGGCAAGTCGGATGTCAGGATTACGTCGCCGAACCGAAGACGAAGACGGCCTAAAGGCATCGTAGCACTTCTGTATTGCTTGCGGGCATCGGCGGCTTCAAATCGCCGTCTCACCCGGCGAATGCAAGTGCCGGGGTTAGCTGGTGGACTTCACCAGTGAATGCATCTGGCGGATGCGCTGGCGGATTGGCCGGGCAAAACACTCCACTTCCTGAGCAGTGGCGC
>JBKKAI010000722.1:0-2943 GCA_046714815.1 Terriglobia bacterium
ATCTGCGTGGCCAGGCGGATGCGCTGACCCTCGCCGCCGGACAGCGTCGCGGCCGAGCGGTCCAGGCTGAGATAGCCCAGTCCGACCGCCGACAGGAAGTCCAGGCGCTCGGAGATCTCGCGCAGGATGCGACCGGCGATCTTCTCTTCCCGTCCAACCAGGCGCAGCGACTGCGCCGATTCGAGCGCGCGGGAAATCGGCAGCGCCGTGAAATCGGCGATGGAAAGAGCGTTCACCTTCACCGCCAGGCTCTCCTTGCGAAGGCGCTGGCCGGCGCAGGCGGCGCACGGCGCCGGCGACATGAAGTCCATGTACCACTCCCGGTAGGCCTCCGAGGTGCTTTCCGCGTACCATTGGCGCAGCAGCGGGATGATGCCCTGATAACGGGTGAAGAAACCGGCGCTGCCGTAAAGGAGCATCTGCTGGGACTTGCGCGGCAGCTCGCCGAACGGCGTTTTCAGATCAAGTTTCATGGCGGCGGCAGCCTGCTGGATTTGCCGCTGCATGAAGCCGGCTCCGGCGCCGGGGCCGAGGCCGCCTTCCAGCAGCGGACGCGTCCAGTCCACGACCACCTTGGCGGGGTCGAAGTCCCACTTGTTGCCGAGGCCGGTGCACTCCGGACAGGCGCCGTACATGCTGTTGAACGAAAACGAGCGCGGCTCGAGCGCCGGCATGCTGGTGCCGCAATCCACGCAGGCCAGCGTCTGCGAGTACAGCCGCTCTTCGCCGCCCACCACCGCCACCAGCACGATCCCGTTGGCCAGCTTCATCGCTGTTTCGAGCGAGGCCTCCAGGCGCTTCTCGATGCCCGGCTTCACCGGCAGGCGGTCCACCACCACCTCGATGGTGTGGTTTTTTCGCTTGTCGAGCCGCACCTGCTCCTCGAGCGGATGGAGCTGCCCGTCAATGCGGGCGCGCAGGAAGCCGTCGCGCGCCAGTTTCTCGAGCTCTTTCCGGAACTCGCCTTTGCGGCCGCGCACCATCGGCGCCAGGATCATGATGCGATCGTCCGGCTTCAGCGCCATGATGCGCTGCACGATCTGTTCGGTGGATTGCCGGGTGATCGGCTTGCCGCAGCCCGGGCAGTGCGGCACGCCGATCGAGGCGTAGAGCAGCCGCAGGTAGTCGTAGATCTCCGTGATGGTCCCGACGGTGGAGCGCGGGCTGCGGCTGGTGGTCTTCTGCTCGATGGAGATCGCCGGGCTGAGGCCCTCGATCACGTCCACGTCGGGGCGCTCCATCTGGTCGAGGAACTGCCGCGCGTAGGCGGAAAGAGTCTCGACGTAGCGGCGTTGCCCTTCGGCGTAGATGGTGTCGAAGGCCAGGCTGGATTTCCCCGACCCGCTGAGCCCGGTGACCACCGTCAGCGAGTTGCGGGGGATCTCGACGTTGATGTTCCTCAGGTTATGCTGCCGCGCCCCGCGGATCGTAATCTTCTGAATCATGGCCCCAATAAGGAGACGGCCACGGGCGCGAATCCCGCCGCCCGCAGAACCTTTCCATGTTACTTCAGAACGGGAAACCCGCACAGGCTGGAATGCCAGGCACGAAATGCCTGCGCCGATTTTTCCCGCGTTGACCTTTCTCCCATAAATATGGGATCGTGAGCGCGTGAAGACCACCCTGGAGATTCCGGATCCGATTTTCCGGAGGGCGAAGTCGCTGGCGGCGGAACAGGGCATCCCGTTTCGCCAGTTCGTCACCGATGCCGTGGAGGATAAGGTGCGGGCGAGAACGGCGGGAAGGGACAAGCCGTGGGTCAAGCTGGCGGGGAAGCTGCGGCACTTGAAGAAGGAAACCGTGCGCGTCAACCGGTTGATTGAGCGGGAGTTCGAGAGGATCGAGCCGGAGGACTGGGCTTGATCCTCGACACCGACGCCCTTTCGGCTCTGGCCCAAGGCGGATCGTCGGTTGTTGCGCATGTCAACCGCGCGAATCAGGTCGCCATCCCGGTCATCGTCGTGGGCGAATACCGGTTCGGCATCGCGCGGTCGCGGCATCGGAGCGAGTACGAGCGTTGGTTGCAGGAGATGCTTTGCGCCTCCAGGGTGCTGGACATCAATGAGGAAACAACCATTCCGTACGCCGAGATACGTATCGAACTGAAACGAGCCGGCACCCCGATCCCTTCCAACGATCTCTGGATCGCGGCCCTCTGCCGGCAACACGCCCTTCCCATTCTCACCCGTGACAAGCACTTCGACCTCATTGATGGACTCAGGCGCCTCGATTGGTAAGAAGCGTAGGCGCGAAGGCCATCGCGCGGGCCCAGAAGGCGCTCGGCGCGCTCCCGGGACGGTGCTACGTCAAGCGGCGGCTGGTGGGATCCTTCACGTACTGGCCCAACTGGAGAGAGCGCAGGACCTCGTCCCAGACCGGGATGAAGCGCGCGGCATCTTCCGGCCAGTAATCCATGGTGATGAGCGGCTGGATGTTCGAGCCGCGCGCCAGGCAGCTTCGCGAGCGCGCTTCCCGCTTTTCATTGAGGGCGAAGAAGACAACTTCGGTCCAGGCCAGCTCCAGGTCCGGCCGCTTGACGCAGACGATCTCGCCCTTCGAAAGCACGCCGCGCTCGTCTTTTTCCACCACCGCCTCGCGCAGCATTCTTTCCAGCGGCAGCTCGCTCCAGTCCACCGTGATGGGCGGGAGATGGATAACGGACAACTGCAGGACGACGTTGTCGTCCGGCGGCTTCCGGTCGTGGAAACGAATGGAGTCGTCGCCGGGAATCACAACCCAGTCTGCCGGGTAGTCGAAGCGGACCGCGCCCCGATCGGCGACAAAAATCTTGTACCCGGGCTTGGCCTTCCAGCCATGGTTGCCCGCCAGGCGCAGCACCGTCTTTTTCCACTTCCCCCTCATAAGCGATAGTGTATCTCTCGCCCGGCCTGGTCGAGACGGGCTGCACGGCGACTTGTGCTGCGGTCGCGGCAAGCCGCGACT
>JBKKAI010000723.1:0-4298 GCA_046714815.1 Terriglobia bacterium
ACGCTGCTGTGGGCCGACTTGAGCAATCCCTACGTTTGGATCCTCATCTTCTCCACCGTGAGTTTCGGCGCAGTTGGATTTGCCGATGACTACCTGAAGATCAAGCGCCGTCACAACCAGGGTCTCACGGCCCGCTCCAAGATTCTCTTGCAGATTCTGAACAGCTTCCTGGTGGGAGTGTTCCTGCTGCTGCTGACGGCGCGCGGCCAGTATTCCACGCACCTGATCGTGCCGTTCTTCAAGAGGTTCCGGCCCGACCTTCTGATTGACAGTTTCCTGGCCAACCCGTACACGTACCCGCTGGCGTTTGTCTTCTTCTTTCTTTTTGTGATGCTGATCCTGGTCGGGACGACGAACGCGGTCAACCTCACCGATGGCCTCGACGGCCTGGCCATCGGGCTCACGATCATCGCCGCCGGTGCGCTGACGGCGCTGACATATGTGACCGGCCATTCCGTGTTCGCCCGCTATCTGGAAATCCAGTTCCTGCCGGGGGTCGCCGAAGCGGCGGTGTTTGGCGGCGCGCTGATGGGCGCCAGCGTCGGCTTTCTCTGGTACAACGCGCACCCGGCGGAGATCTTCATGGGCGACGTCGGCTCGCTGGCGCTGGGCGGCGCGATCGGTACGCTGGCGGTGGTGACCAAGCAGGAGCTGCTGCTGCCGCTGATCGCCGGAGTATTCGTCGCCGAAGCGCTTTCGGTGATCCTGCAGGTAGGCTCATTCAAGCTGCGCGGCAAACGCATCTTCAAGATGGCGCCGCTGCACCACCACTTCGAGATGATCGGCTGGAAGGAATCGAAGATCATCATCCGCTTCTGGATCGTGGGGCTGCTGTTGGCGCTTTTCGCACTGACGACTTTGAAACTGAGGTGAGGGTCAACGGGAATTTCCATGGAGCTCGAAGGGCGGCGGGTCCTGGTGGTCGGAGCGGCGGCAAGCGGCATCGCGGCCGCGCGGTTCCTGCTGGACCGCGGCGCGCGGGTGACGCTCTCCGACGGCCGGCCGCTCGAAGAACTCCCGGAGGCCCGCGAGCTGGCCGAGCAGCGCGGCGTCGCGGTCGAGGCCGGCGGACATACGGAGAAAACATTCATCGAGCAGGACCTGGTGGTGGCCAGCCCCGGCGTGCCCGCGAACCTGGCGCAGATCGAGGCGGCGCGCGCCCGCGGCATCCCGGTGATCGGCGAGCCCGAGCTGGCCTCGCGCTTCCTGCGGGGGCGCATCGTCGGCATTACCGGCTCGAACGGCAAGTCCACCACCACGGCGCTCACCGGCAAAGTCCTCGAAGCCGCCGGATTCCACACCCAGGTGGGCGGCAACATCGGCAAGGAGTATGGCCCGGCGATGATCGAAATGGTGGCCACCTCGCGCCCGGAGACAATTAACGTGGTGGAGCTGTCGAGCTTCCAGCTGGAGACGATCTCCGAGCTTCGCGCGGCGGCCGCCGTGGTGCTGAACGTCACGCCCGACCACCTCGACCGCCACGGCACGTTCGAGAACTACATTGAGACGAAGGCGCGCATCTTCGCCAGCCAGACCGAAGAGGACTTCGCCGTGCTCAACGCCGACGACGCCGTCTGCCGCCGCTATGCCGCGCAGACACGCGCGCAGGTGCGCTGGTTCAGCCGCGTGCGCGCGGTCGAGGCCGGCGCCTGGGTGGAAGACGGCGACGTCGTGTCGAGCGGAGTAGGCATCCCGACTCTGACCATGTTCGGCGTCGAGGAGATTCCGCTGAAGGGCGCGCACAACCTCGAAAACGTGCTGGCGGCGGTGGCGGTGGCGGCGCTGCTCGGCGCCGAGCCGCAGCGCGTGCGTCAGGGAGTGCGCGAGTTCCGCGGCGTTGAGCACCGCCTGGAGTACGTGGCCGGCGTCAACGGCGTGGAGTTTTACAATGACTCGAAGGGCACCAACGTGGACGCCACCGTCAAGGCGCTGGAAGCCTTTGGGCCGAAGACGCCGCTGCTGGTGATCCTCGGCGGCCAGGACAAGGACAGCGACTACCGGCCGCTCGCGCCGCTGCTGGCCGAGCGGGCGCGCTGCGCGCTGCTGATCGGTACGGCGGCGGAAAAAATCGCCTCGCACCTCGGCGACGCGACTCCGCTGGTGCGCGCCGGCGCCATGGACGCCGCCGTCACCGAAGCCTTCCGGCGCGCCCAGCCCGGCGACGTCGTCCTGCTTTCCCCGGCCTGCGCCAGCTTCGACCAGTTCCAGAACTACAAGCACCGCGGTCGAATTTTTAAAGAGCTGGTTTCGAAGCTAAAGGACAAATGACTCGCAACCTGGAACCGGGAACCTGGAACTTGCACCTGAGTAATGGCTAAGCGCCTCCATTCCGACCGCATCCTGTTCATCGCCACGCTGGCGCTGGTGGCCTTCGGCCTGGTGATGGTATTCAGCGCCTCGGCCGTGCTCTCGAGCGACCAGTTCGGTAACGCCTACATGTTCCTGGCACGCCAACTGGCATGGGCGGCGGCGGGGCTGGTCGCGATGCTGGCGGTGA
Source organism: Terriglobia bacterium (assembly GCA_046714815.1). GTDB lineage: Bacteria > Acidobacteriota > Terriglobia > JAJPHL01 > JAPKYU01 > JBKKAI01. The sequence continues at coordinate 2,498 of JBKKAI010000723.1, forward strand.
TGCGCGTGGATTATCACCGCTACCGCCAGCCGGCGTTTATTTTCCTGACGCTCGCGGTGACGCTGGCGTTGCTGGTGGCCGTGCTGTTCTTCGACCGCTCGCATAACACGCACCGCTGGTTCCGCTTTGGGCCGCTTTCATTCCAGCCGTCGGAGCTGGCCAAACCCGTCCTGATCCTGTTTCTGGCCTGGTTTCTGGAGCGGCGCAGCGATTCGGTGAACGACCCACTTTACACGTTGGCGCCCGCCGGCATGGTCGTGGGTCTGGCCGTCGCGCTCATCCTGAAAGAGCCGGACCTGGGCACGGCGGCGGCGATCCTGCTGACCGCCGCCGGCCTGTTCTTCCTGGCCGGCATGAAGCTGCGCTATTTCGCCGCGCTGGGCGCGGCGGCGCTGCCGGCCCTCTACCTGCTGATCTTCCGCGTCTCGTGGCGGCGCGACCGCGTGCTGGCGTTTCTCGACCCGAACGCCGACCCGCAGGGAAAAGGGTTTCAGATGATCCAGTCATTGATCGCCGTCGGCACCGGCGGCCTCACCGGGCTGGGCCTGATGGAAGGAAAGCAGAAACTGTTTTATCTGCCGGCGCCTCATACCGACTTCATCTTTGCCGTGGCCGCCGAAGAATTGGGGCTGATGGGCGCGCTGGCGGTGATTGCCGGCTTCGGCGTCCTTCTGTGGCGCGGCATGCGCGCGTCGCTTTATGCGCCGGACCTGCTCGGGCGCTACCTGGCCGCGGGGCTTACCATGATGATTGTCGGCCAGGCGCTGATCAATATCAGCGTGGTTCTCGGGATGATGCCCACCAAGGGCATTCCGCTGCCCTTCATCTCCTATGGCGGCAGCTCGCTGCTGTTCAACCTGGTGGCCATGGGGCTGCTTTTGAACGTGACCCAGCATAGTGAGTAGATGGCGCGCGTCATCATCGCGGGGGGAGGAACCGGCGGGCACGTCATCCCCGCGATTGCGGTGGCCAATGAGTTGCGGCGCCGCGCGGAGAGCAACGTCACCCACCGTGTTCACCAGGTGCTGATGGTCGGCACGTCGCGCGGCCTTGAAGTCCGGCTGGCGCCGCGCCACGGCCTGTCGCTGGAGACGATTGACGTCGGCGCGCTGAACCGCGTCGGCGCGATGCAGGCCGCGACGACGCTGCTGCGACTGCCGCTCGGCTGCTGGCAGGCCGGCCGCATCCTCCGGACTTTCCAGCCGGACGTCGTTTACGGAGTCGGCGGTTACGCATCGGGGCCGGTGTTGATGATGGCCGCGATGTCGGGCATCCCGATCGTGATTCACGAGCCGAACGCGATGCCGGGCTTCGCCAACCGCATCATCGCGCCGTATGTCACGCGGGCGTTGGTGGCGTTTCCCGAAGCTGTGCGGTTTTTCCCGGCTACCCGCGTCGAGGTGGCCGGCGTGCCGGTGCGCGCCGAATTCTTCCGTGTCACGCCCAAAGAGCATCGCCCACTCACACCACTGGCGATTCTGGTGTCCGGCGGCAGCCTCGGCGCGCACCGCATCAACCAGGCGGTGATCGAAAGCCTGCCGCTGTTTGGCGCCGGCCCCCAGCCGGCAGCGGGCAGCCGTCAGCCGGCAGTCACCCCGTTCTTTATTCATCAGACCGGCGAGAAAGACTATGACACGGTCCGCGCCGCCTATGCGCAGCAGGGCCTGGAAGGCCGCTCGGAGGTGACGCCGTTCATTGAAGACATGCCGGCGGCGTTCGCGCGGGCCGACCTGCTGGTGTGCCGCGCCGGCGCCGGGACGCTGGCCGAGGTTACGGCCGCCGGCAAGGCGGCCCTGCTGGT
>JBKKAI010000724.1:0-4139 GCA_046714815.1 Terriglobia bacterium
GCGGTGGCTTGCCACCGCTTTGAAGCGAGTCGCGGCTTGCCGCGACCGCAGGACGGGTGGCCGCGCAGCCCGTCCAGTTTTCACCGGGCCACATGAGCCTGCGCGGAAGCACGCTTCCGCGCGGAAAAGCGGTGGCAAGCCACCGCACTCCAAACCAGAGCCGTCAAACGCCTTCTCGCAGACGCTCTCCAGGCCCGTCAGCTCTTTCTCCAGCAAGCCGATAAATCCGTGTTCATCGGTGTGCATCCGTGGCCATCCCATCCCTTCCCTTCCGAGGCGCTCCTTCAGTCCAGCGGCCGGCTTGGTAGCCCGGATGCATTTACACTCTTGGGAGACGAACCAAAGTTCAAAGTTCAAAGTCTGAAGTTCTATCTTATGCTACTGAGGAGGTTACCAGCGAATTGAGCAGCAGCCTTTTCCCGGCGGACCTGATCAAGAGCAAGGTGCTGGCCGTCCAGGAGTTCACGCTGCTGGGCGTACGGGCGATGCGCAGCCTGTTTTCCCGCCCGCGCTACTTCGCCGACATGCTGTTCCAGATGGATGTGATCGGCGTCGGATCGCTGCCTATCATCATCCTCACCGGCTTCTTCACCGGCGCCGTGCTGGCGCTGCAGACCTCCGAGACGCTGCGGACCTTCGGCGAGGTCTCGCTGACAGGGCAGTTGGTGGCCATCTCGCTGGTGCAGGAGCTGGGGCCGGTGCTGACTTCGCTGATGGTGGCGGGACGCAACAGCGCCGGCATGGCCAGCGAGCTCGGCTCGATGCGGGTGAGCGAGCAGATTGACGCGATGCGCGCGCTGGGCACCGACCCCATCCGCAAGCTGGTGGCGCCACGCGTGGTGGCCACGGTGATCATGTTGCCGCTGCTCACCGTCATCTCCGACTTCGTCGGCCTGGGTGGCGGCTTCGTCGTCTCGTTCTTCCTCATCCGCATGGACCCCGTTCAGTACTGGACCAGCGCCTACCAGGCGCTGCAGTTCAAGCACGTTTTCCAGGGCATGCTGAAGCCCTTCATCTTCGGCTTTATCATTTCCCTGGTGGGATGCTACTTCGGGTTGACCACGCGGGGCGGCACGCAAGGCGTGGGGCGTTCGACCACCGAAGCGGTGGTGGCGTCCTCGGTGCTGATCCTGGCCTCAAACTTTTTCATTGCCAAGCTGCTGCTGGCCATTTTGTGACAGCCGAAGCGCGCGATCCGGAGGTGGTGCTGGAGTTTGACCGCGTCGGCGTGACGCTGGACGGCAAGGAGGTCTTGCGCGAAGCCAGCTTCCGCCTGACGCGCGGCGAAACCAAGGTGCTGCTGGGCGCCACGGCGTCGGGCAAGTCGGTGCTGTTGAAGACGGCGCTCGGCCTGTTCCGCCCCGATCGCGGGCGCGTGGCCGTCTTCGGGCAGGACATCACCGGCCTGAGCGAAGAGGAATTGTTCCCCGTCCGGCGGAAGATCGGCATGGTTTTCCAGGAGAGCGCGCTGTTCGACTCGCTGAACGTGGCGGAGAACGTCGCCTACGTCTTCCAGGAGGAGCGCGCGCTCGCGCCCGAGGAGGAAGAGGCGCGGGTCCGTGCCGCGCTGCGCTTTGTGGACATGGAAGAGGCGATCGAGAAGCTGCCCCCCGACCTGTCCGGCGGAATGCGCCGCAGGGTGGCCATCGCCCGGGCGTTCATCGGCGAGCCGCCACTGATGCTCTATGACTCGCCCACGGGCGGCCTGGACCCGATTACCGCGCAGACCATCATCACCCTGATCATCAAGCTGGGCGATGTGAGCAACGTCAGCGCGCTGCTGGTGACCCATCGCCTGCAGGACGCCCACGTACTGGCAAATTACTATTTCGATGAAGCCGCCGGCGGCCTGCTGCCGGCCCGCGGAGCCAACGCTGCCGGGCCGCCGGTGGATACCAACACTTCGTTCCTGGTGCTGCGCGAAGGCGAAATCGTCTTCGACGGCAGCCACCCCGAGCTGTTCGGCTCGCAAGACGCTTACGTTCGCAAGTTCATCGGGTGAGCGCGCCGCCCGCCCGCCGCAAAGAAAGGTGAGACGCCATGCCCCAAACCAAGCAGCTTTCCTGGATCCAACTCCGTGTCGGATTGCTGGTGGTGACCAGCCTCATCATGTTCGGCCTGCTGGTGTTCCTGATGACCGGCGAGGGCTTTTTTGCCCGCAAGTACACCGTGCGCACTTACATGGAGAACGCCGGCGGCCTGCGCACCGGCGACCCGGTGCGCCTGGCGGGCATTGACGTGGGCAACGTCGAGAGCATTCGCATCTCGGGCAGCCACGATCCCAAGCGCTCCGTCGAGGTGGTGATGCGTGTCCGACGCAAGTTCCAGGACGAACTCCGCGCCGACTCGCTGGCTGAGCTCGACGCCGAGGGGCTGCTCGGCCAGCGCTTTCTCAATATCACCCGCGGCGACCCCGGCCAGCCCGTCGTCCCGGCCGGCGGCGAGGTGAAGCTGAAGGAAACCACCGAGCTCAAGGATGTGCTGTCGTCCAGCGCCGACGTAATGGAGGGCCTGAACAAGGTGGTGGCGCGGGTGGACCGCATCATGACCCAGGTGGAGTCGGGCAAGGGCAGCCTCGGCAAGATCATTTACGATGATTCGCTGTTCAAGAAAGCCAACGAGGGCGTCGAGGGCATGAACCGGCTGGTGGCGCACGCCGCGTCCGGGCGCGGCAGCCTGGGCCGCTTCCTGATGACCGACGAGCTCTACAACAACGCCAACAACAGCATCGGCAAGCTGGACCGCATCGTGGACGATGTCCGCACCGGCAAAGGGACGCTGGGCAAGTTCATCTACGACCCCGCTCTGTATAACAAGGTGGACCAGGTGGCCGCCCGCTTTGAACGAATCGTGGCCGATGTGGAGAAGGGCCAGGGATCGCTCGGCAAGCTGGTGAAGGACGACGCCCTCTACAACCGCATGAACGCCGCGGCCGGCAGCCTGGAAAAGGTCGGCGGGCGCCTGGAGCGCGGCGAGGGATCGGCCGGCAAGCTGATGCACGACCCGGCGCTCTACAACAACGTCAACTCCTTCAGCCAGGAGATGCGCACCCTCATCGCCGACTTCCGCAAGAACCCGAAGAAGTTCCTGACGATCAATTTCAAGCTGTTCTGAACGTCGCTGCGCTGAAAAGCAAAAAGCGCCGGGCAGGAGAGCTTGACCCTCTTGCCCGGCGCCGGTAGCCGTGTTGGATTACCTGAGGCGGATCAGCAGTACAGCCGCAGGCTAACGGAATTCGTCACACGACAGCAGAGGCGAATCCCGCCTCAAGTCTCGACCACCTCACGCGGTCTACTGGGAAGATCTTGAATCACTGGACCACCTCCTTTCCGGTGTACTGGAATCCTATCGCCCGAAAATATCCGGTGTCAAGCAAAACGCGCTTTGGCTGTTTACTAAATGATGATTCGGAGGCATAATCCAGCCAGATTCCAGAAGGAAGGAGCTTTTTCATGGTCCGTCGAACACGAAGACTGCTGGCGGCAATCGCTCTGTTGGCGCTGCCGGCGGTGCAATGCACGGCGCAGGCGCCGCAGACTCCGCCGCCTGCCCCGAAGACCCATCTGAAGGCCGGTGATCCGGCGCCGGAGGTCGCGCTGAACGACCATAACGGCAAGCCGTTCAAGCTCAGTGATTTCAAGGGCAAGAAGAACGTCGTGCTGGCGTTCTACGTGCTCGCTTTCACCGGTGGCTGAGAGAAGGAACTCAAGGCGTATCAGGCTGATATCGCCAAATTCGATGCCGCCGGGACCCAGATTGCGGGCATTAGCGTGGACAGCGGCCCGGCCAACAGGCACTTTGCCGAGCACCTCGGCGTCACCTACCCGCTGCTCAGCGACTTCAAGCGCAAGGCCGTGAAAGACTACGGCATCTTCAATGAAGACTCGAACATGGCCCGGCGCGCCACCTTCGTGGTGGACAAGAAGGGCATCATCCAGCACGTGGAAGAAGGCAAGACGGCGGTTGACCCCACCGGCGCGGCGACCGTCTGCGCGCGCCTGCCGGCCGAGTAAGCCTGGGAGCGCGGGCATCTTGCCCGCCCCGGTTGCGTGCCCTGGGAGCGCGGGCATCTTGCCCGCCCCGGTTGCGTGCCCTGGGAGCGCGGGCATCTTGCCCGCCCCGGTTGCGTGCCCTGGGAG
>JBKKAI010000725.1:0-6122 GCA_046714815.1 Terriglobia bacterium
CGACCCAGGCATACCAGCGGCACTGGATGCTGTTGATCCAGGTGAGTTCCCTGCCTTTTAAGGGGCCGTCCACGCCGCGGCCGGCCAGCGTCCAGCGGGTTCCGGTCTCGCGGTCCTTGAACGGCGCGGTTTCCGGCGAAACGGCATCCGCGTAGAAATCGAGCGCGCGCCCGTCCAGCTTGCTGCTGAAGGCCACCGCGCTGCGCGTGGGGCCGTACCAGAACACCGCCAAGGGCTCGCCGCCGACCTCATCGTTAAAGGCCGCGCGCTCGGCGGCGGCGTCGAGCGGAAATGCCTTTGCCCGCCCGCCGGCCTCGACGCCGATCACCGGCGCCATCGGCTTCCATCGCAGGTCCACAAACCCCATCGTCTGCTTCGCTTCCGGGCTCATCCCGGTGGGAAGCTCGGCCACGTGATATTTCTTTCCATCGAACAGATCATAGGCAGTGGACTCGGGGTGCAGCATCAGCCAGTGGCCCCACTCGGTCATCATGCTCGGGATTCGATCGAGCCGTTGCCCCTTCTTCGGGCCGTCAAAGGCCGCGCCGCTGAGCGCCGACCACAGCGTGCCATCACGCCCGCGCACCACCAGCACCCCGTTCCGCCAGCCGTAGAACTCGTAGCCGTAGTCTTTCTTGTAGGCACTGACGTAATCGCCGTCGGGATCGTAAAAGAACAAGCCGTAAGTGTCGTTGATGACGCGCGGGGAGGCCAGAAAATGCCGTAGCGGAATGGCGCCGCCGTTGTGCGCGGCTCGCAGCCAGGCGATCACGCGGTCATCGCCGCGGATCAGTCCTTTGCGGTTCTGCGTCGAGGAATAGGAACAGGGCGGCTCGGTCAGCGGCTGGAACAGCCCGGGGCGCGGCAGCAACTTCGGAGTTCGGAGTTGGGAATTCGGAGTGCGGAGTGCCACCGCCAGCGAAGCGCTAGCCAGTATTGTCAATGCGAAACGCTTCATAGCCCGCCGCCACGCATCATACAATAAACGGATGAGGGTGGCCCTGGTTCTTCTGTTGATGTTTGGCGGCGTGGACGTTAAGGACATGGTGCGACGCGTGGCCGGGAACGAAAAACAGCTCCGCGCCGCGCGCGACCATTACACCTACCGGCAGACGTTTCAATTTACCGATGCCGGCGGCGGCTCCTATACCGCGGTCACCGACGTGACCTTTACTCCCGAGGGCAAACGCATAGAGAAGCCGCTGCGGCGTCCGCTGGACACCTTGACCAAAATCAAGCTGACCGAAGAGGACTTCCGCGACCTGGTCGAGGTCCAGCCCTTCGTGCTCGACCCGGAAGACCTGTGGAATTACGAAGTGACCTACGTCGCCGAGCAGGTGCTTGCCGGGATTCCGGCGCATGTGCTGCGCGTCCGCCCGCGCCAGATTTTCGCCGAGCAGCGCCTTTTCGACGGAACGATCTGGGTGAGCAAGGACGGCCTCCAGGTGATCCAGACGGAAGGTAAAGCGGTGCCCAACCTGGTCCGCAAGGGCCAGGAGAATCTGTTCCCGCACTTCACCACCGTCCGCGAGCGGATCGCCGAAGGCCGCGATGGCGCGGCCCTCTGGTTTCCCACGCTGACCTTCGCCGACGACGTGCTGCCCTTCCGCAGCGGCCCGCAGCGCATTCGCTTCACCATCAAGTACGAGCACTACAAGCGCTTCAGCGCCGATTCGAAGGTCACGTTTCAGCCCCCGGCGCCTTAACCCGGATTATTCATGAATCTTGACGGCTCTGGTTTGGAGTGCGGTGGCTTGCCACCGCTTTTCCGCGCGCCCGAATCGGGCGCGGAAGCTTATAGTAGCTCCGCCCGGTTTTGGTTTTGCTTTTTCATCAGTGCAGAAGAGAACCTTCGCAGTAACGAGCGAGGCATGCCAAAAGGGTTGCTGCGGCGGAGCCTTGGAATGAAGGTGAAGCCGCGGGCAGGCATCCCGCTGCTACGAGTACGGAAGCTAGACATGCGATGTCTAAAGCAAGTGTCTCGAGCAGCGGGATGCGCTTGGTTCCCTAACGAATGCTCAGATGTCGTCTGGGACCGTCCAAGACTCTACTATAAGCCTTTCGCAGAACCAAGCCTGCCGGCCCGACATGTGCAAGGAGGAGGCAACCATGTCTGATGAAACTGCCGGAACGTCGGTCCAGTTCGCCGCGTTTGTCGCCCTGGACTGGGCGGATGAGAAACATGCCTGGGCCCTGCAGGCCGCCGATTCGGATCGGAGCGAGCAAGGCGAGATTGACCACACGCCGGAGACCGTCGACGCCTGGGCGGCCGGCTTGGCTCAACGCTTTGGCGGGCGGCCAGTGGCGGTGGCTCTGGAACAGGCGCACGGCGCGCTGCTGTTCATGCTCACCAAGTACGAACACCTGGTGCTCCATCCCGTGCATCCTACCAGCCTGGCTCGCTATCGGGAAACGTTCTATCCCTCCGGCGCCAAGGACGATCCTGTCGACGCCTGTCTGCTGCTGGACCTGCTGCGCCACCACCGCGACAAGCTTCGCCCTTGGGAGCCGGACACGGTCGAAACCCGCACGCTGCAGTTCCTGGTGGAGGACCGGCGCAAGCTGGTGAACGAGCGGACCCGCCAAAGCAACCGTCTCACCGCTCGCCTGAAGCTGTATTTTCCGCAGGTTCTAAAGTGGTTTGACAATGTGCGGTCTTCCCTGGTGGGGGAGCTGCTGCAACGCTGGCCGACGTTGGAAGAGCTGCAGAAAGCCCGCCCGGCCACGCTGCGACAGTTCTTCCACCAGCACAACTGCCGCTCGACCGAGCGCATCGATGAGCGGCTGGAACAGATCCGCCAGGCGATGCCGGCCACGCGCGACGCGGCCGTCGTCCACTCCAGCATCACTAACGTGAAAACCCTGGTGCATATGATCGCCACCTTGCGCGATGGCATCACCGAGCTGGATCGTCAGATCGCCGCGTTGTTCGCCCAGCATGCCGACGCGGCGCTGTTTGACTCGCTGCCGGCGGCCGGGCCGGTCCTGGCGCCGCGGCTGCTGGCCGCCCTGGGAACGCGGCGCGAGCGCTACCAGAACGCCGGCGAGGTTCAGTGCTACAGCGGGATTGCGCCGGTGCTGGAGCGCAGCGGCCGCCACCACCGGACCCACTTTCGCTGGGCCTGTCCCAAGTTCCTGCGCCAGACCTTCCACGAATGGGCCGGGCACTCCATCGCTTCCTCCGCCTGGGCTGCCGAATATTACCAGCACCAGCGCAGCAAGGGGAATGGACACCATGCCGCCGTTCGGGCCCTGGCCTTCAAGTGGATCCGCATTGTGTACCGTTGCTGGCAGAACCATACGCCTTATGACGAAGCACGTTACCAGGAGACCCTGCGCCGTCGCCGCTCCCCCAAGCCCAGCTTCCCAAACAAATTCCAGTGGGAGACGACCCCATCAGGTTTTTTCCGGTTCACCGGATCTTTCTCTTGACTGGAGTAGCTCAGATGACTTGCTTCCGCGCAGGCCAATGCCGCGCGTGAAAACTGGACGGGCTGCACGGCCACTTGGGCTGCGGTCGCGGCAAGCCGCCACTCGCTTCAAAGCGGTGGCAAGCCACCGCACTCCAGAAGTTCGTAATCCGTGTTAGGTGGCCTTGTGCAGGCCGCATTCAGTTTTCTGGAAACCGGCCCAGCGGCCGGCGCGCGGATCCTCGCCGGGCAGCACCGGGCGCGTGCAGTGGGTGCAGCCGATGCTCGGGAAATTCCGGTCGTGCAGCTCGTTGTAGGGCACGTTGTGGGCGCGGATGTATTCCCAGACGCGCTCCCAGGTCCAGTCGGCCAGCGGATTGAACTTTACCAGGCCGAAAGCGCCGTCCCACTCGATTTTTTTCGCGTTGGCGCGGGTCGGCGCCTGGTCGCGGCGGATGCCGGTGATCCAGGCCGCCAGGCCCGACAGGTGCGCGCGCAACGGCGTGACTTTGCGGACGTTGCAGCACTGGTCAGGCCGGCTCGACCAGAGCGCCTCGCCGAACTGCGCCGCCTGCTCCTCGGGCGTCAGCGCCGGCCGGCAAACCTCGAGTTCGAGGGGATAGCGCGCGGCGAGCTTTTCGCGCACCGCGTGCGTTTCGGCAAACAGGAAATCGGTGTCCAGGTAAAACACGCGTGCGCCGGGAGAGATGCGCGCCGCCATGTCCGCCAGAACCACGTCTTCGGGCCCGAAGCTACAGGCCAGCGAAACCGTCCGCCCGAACTCCGCGTAGGCGAGCTCCAGTAAATCCTGGGCCGAACGCGACTCAAACTCCGCGGCCAGCCGCGGGATGCTTTCATTCGAGATCATGCTTGTTCTCCTTTTTCTTCACTTATCCGGCCCACACGAGGCGAAGGCCGAGGACTAAATTCAGCGCGGCGACGCCGAGCTGGTAAAAATGTTCAGGGATCAGGCGGGTGAGCCGCGTTCCCACCAGCACTCCGGGGACCGACCCGGCGGCCAGGGCGACGAGCAGGCCGCCATCCACATTGTTGAGGGCCAGGTGGGCCAGGGCGCCGAGCAGCGTGGCCGCCAGGCCATAAAATATCGTGGTGCCCACCATCTCGCGGACCCAGGCCGGCCGCCAGAGCAGCAGCGCCAGCATGAGCAGACCGCCGCTGCCGATGGCGGTGAGCGTCACCACCAGTGAAACGCCGGCGCCCACCAGGAAAGCCCGCCGGCTCGGGGAGGACGTGGGAAAGGCATTCCTGCCTGTGCCGGGGAGCGGCACGGCTGAGCGCCGGAACACAGCCAGCAGCATTACCGCCAGCGCCACCAGCAGCAGGCCCACCAGTTGGCGCGTGCGCGCAGGAGACACCTCCACGCCGTTCAGACCCCGCAACAGAAGAACGGCCACCGCCGTGCCCGGCAGAGCGCCGGCCACCAGCCACTTGCCCAGACCCAGATTCACATGTCCCAACTGCCGATGGGCCAGGTAACCCACCAGCTTGGTGCCGGTAGCCAGCGCCAGGCTGGTGCCGATGGCGGCGGCGGCCGGCAGCGGCGTCAGCAGCAGCAGCAGCGGGAGCACAAGCGAGCCGCTGCCAATGGCGCTGGCCCCCACCAGCGTGCCCGTCACCAGGCCGATCACCACGCCGATGCCGCTCATGCCGCATCTCCTGAAATTCCACTTTCCTTCTCGATTTCCATCTGCTCCTCCGGTGGAACAATGCTCCAGGGTGAAAAAACCGGCAGGAAAAGCGGTGAGCTCAGAAAAGGAAATAGCCCGCCGCGGTCCGTGCCGGGCGGGCTTGGGATTCAGCCAGGTTCTAAAATGGCTATCCAGTAGAAACGGTCAGCCCACACCAGCACCGGCGACAACAACAACAAGCCATGCGCGGTTGCGAGCCAACGGGGCGAAACATGATCATTGAGCCTAGCGCGGATGCGGCGCTGCGTAAAAAGAAAAAAACTGATGCAGCGCATAAACAGAAGGCATGGGTACTATCCTGATTCGTTCCGGCCCGATGGAGGCGGAACACCAAGGCCGCGAGATCAAATTAGGGCTACCAAAGCATGCAGAGCCGCGTGCATCCGTGTACAATCGGCTCATGGGAGGAACCCACCGATGGACATCCTGAAACTGGCCGACACGCCTCCGGCCACGGTCGAAGCCGGCACGACTGTGCTCGAGGCGATCCATCTGATGGTTCAGAAGCGCGTCGGCGCGGTGGCCGTGGTCGAGCAGGGCCGACTGGCGGGCATCTTCACCGAGCGGGACGTGATGGTGAAGGTGGTGCCGGCCCGGCACGATCCGGCAGGCACTACGATGGCCGAAGTGATGACCACGGCGGTGGAGTCGGCGAGCGTGGAAACAACGCCGGGCGAAGCGCTGGCGCTGATGGTCGAGCGCCATTTCCGGCACCTGCCGATCGTGGACCTGGAGGGCCGCGTCCTCGGCATGCTCTCCATTCGCAACCTCCTGGAGAGCCGAGTGGACGACCTGACCCGGGAGCTGGATTCGCTGGAGTCGTACCTGACGGCCGACGGTCCCGGCGGCTGATCTCCAACCAGAAGCGCCGCCATGAGAAGAAGGCGGGCAGGCGCCCGCGCTCCCAGGCTACGGCAGCCCGGATTATTCATGAACAGGCGCTGAACCTATGGAGTGCGGTGGCTTGCCACCGCTTTGAAGCGAGTCGCGGCTTGCCGCGACC
>JBKKAI010000726.1:0-5182 GCA_046714815.1 Terriglobia bacterium
GGCCCAGGTGCTTACCTATTTGAGAGTGACCGGCAAGAAACTCGGGCTATTAATCAACTTCAACTCCCGGCTCCTCAAGGATGGAGTGAAGAGGTTCATCCTTTGATTCTCTCAGTGCCTCTGTGGCTTCTTCTTCGGGACCTGCCTGCCGTGATTGTTTGCCACAGAGGCACAGAGGACACAGAGCAGAAAGAAAGCGAGGGGCCGATGACTCCGGCGGAATTGAGCAATGAGGCGGGTCTCCGAGGGCCAGTTCTTTTGGTTTTCTCTGTGTCTCTGTGCCTCTGTGGCTTCTTCTTCGGGACGCCCTGACATGCGAACCCTGGAACAGACACTGGACGAAATCCTCGTGCTGGCGGCGGCGCACTTCAAGGTGGGCCGCGAGAAACTCGGCGCGGACGACGATTTTTTCAAGAAGCTGGCCATTGACAGCCTGCAGGCGCTGGAGCTGCTGACGCGCCTGGAGAACCACTTCCACGTCGAGCTGCCCGACTACGAGATGCAGGGAGTCAGCGACTTTCGCACGCTGGCCGAGCGCATCCAGGCGCGCCTCTGACTTCGCCGCTGCCCATGCTCGACCTTCGCCAATATGCCTGCCTCGGCGCGGCGCTGCGCGACGCCATCGAACGATGGCCGCACGAAGTCTGCCTGATTGAGGCCGACCGCGAGCGCGAGAATGGCCGCCTGACCTACCGGCAATTCCGGGAGGCGGCCCTGCCGCTGGCCCGCGCGCTCCAGGACCGCGGCTTTTCGGCCGGCAGCCGCGCGGCCATCATCATGACGAACCAGTCGAAGTGGCTCATCTCCGCCTATAGCGTGTTTTATGCGGGCGGCCTGCTGGTTCCGCTCGATTACAAGCTGAGCGCCGCCGAGCAGGTGCAGCTTCTCGTGCACTCCAAGACCGAAGTGGCGATCATCGAGTACCACCTGTGGCGGGCGATCGTGGAGTCGGAGCGCTTCGCCGATCTGCGGGCGCGCACGGTGCTGGTGACCGAAGCGCCGGCCGGCGCCGGGCTGCGCGGCGCGCTCCGCTGGGAGGAGTGCCGGGGCGCCGCCGACCCGGTGTTCGTGCCGCGCGCGCGCAAAGACTGGGCCTCCATCGTCTACTCCTCCGGCACCGGCGGGCGGCCCAAGGGCTGCGTGCTCACGCATGAGAATTATCTTGAGCAGTGCCTGGCCCTCACCTCGCTCTATCCTTTCTGGCCGGGCGTTCGGTACTTGAGCATCCTGCCCACCAACCACGCCATTGATTTCATGGTCGGATTCATCGGGCCCTTCACCTGCGGCGCCGCCGTCGTGCACCTGCGCACGCTGCGCCCGGAATTTGTGCGCGAAGCGTTCCCGCGCTACAAGATCACCTACATGAGCCTGGTGCCGATGGTTCTGAAGAACCTGGAAAAGGGTCTGCGCGCGCGGTTCGACGCGCTGCCCGCGCCCCGCCGATTCGTTTTCAACCGCCTGCGCGGCCTCAACCGCCGCCTGACGCGCCGGCGGCCGAATCTGGAGATGAGCCGGCGCTTGCTGCGCCCCGTGCACGAGGCGTTCGGCGGCGAGCTGCGCGCCCTGTTTGTCGGTGGCGCGTTCACCGAGCCTTCCACGCTGCAGTTCTTCTATGACCTCGGCATCCAGGTCGCCAACGGCTACGGACTGACCGAGGCCGGCACCGCCGTTACGCTGAACGACCTGAAGCCGTTCCGGCCCGACACCGTCGGCAAGCCGCTGCCGGGCATGGAAGTCCGTATCGTCAACCCCTCGCCGGAGGGCATCGGCGAAGTGGCGGTGCGCAGCAACACTGTCCTGTCGCATTATCTCGATGACCCGGAGCTGACCGCGGAGACCATCGTGGACGGATGGCTGATGACCGGCGACCTGGGACGCATCGAGTCCTCGGGGCACTTGCAGCTTTTCGGGCGCAAGAAGAACATGATCGTGACCGCCGGCGGCAAGAATGTTTACCCGGAAGACATCGAGAACACTTTCGAAGGTCTGCCGGTAAAGGAACTGTGCGTGTTTGCCGCCAACTACGTGTGGCCCGATCCCGCTCCCAAGGCCCTGACCGGCGAGCGGCTGATGATCGTGTTGCGCCTCGATTCCGGGCAGCCGTTGAACGGCGCCCTCCTCCGCGACCTGGCGGAGCGCAACCGCCGGCTGCCCGATTACAAGCGCGTCAGCGGCTACGTCGTCTGGGAGAAAGATTTTCCGCGCACCGCCTCGATGAAAATCAAGCGCGACGTGCTCGCCGAGGAGATCCGAAACACCTTGGACCGCAAAACAGCTCTTCGCGAGTTGTGACTCAAACCGTGCCCGCTACTCCGAACTTCGAACCGCGAACTTCGAACGCCCCGTACCTGGCCGTCGTGAACCCCGCCGCCGGCCACGGCCGCTGCGGACGGATGGCGAACGAGGCGCTCGGGCGCCTGCGCGCCGCCGGGGTGGATCTGACACGCGTGGACAGCGGCGCGCCGGGCGACGCCACCGAGCTGGTGCGCGCTGCCTGGCGGCAAGGCCGGCGCCGCTTCATCGCCGTCGGCGGAGACGGCACGTCCTACGAGATTGTCAACGGCCTGTTTCCGGCGACGGGCGGCGCGGAGGGCGCTACGCTTGGCTTTCTGCCGCTCGGCACCGGCAACTCGTTTCTGCGCGACTTCACGGTGCGCGGCCCGGAGCATGCGCTCGAAGCATTGGCGGCCGGCCGCTCGCGTCCCTGTGACGTAATGCGCCTGACCCACCGCGGCGGTGTGCTGCACTTCATCAACCTGCTGAGCGTGGGCTTCACGGCCGACGTCGCGGCACTCACCAACCGGCGCTTCAAGCGGCTGGGTGAGCTGGGGTACCTGCTGGGAGTGCTGGTCTGCCTGGCGCGGCTGCGCCGCCGCGCTTTTCCGCTGCGCGGCGACGGCGATGCCGAGCCGGATCGCCGCCGCTGCCTTTTCCTGGCGTTCAGCAACAGCAAGTTCACCGGCGGCAAAATGATGATTGCGCCCCAAGCCGAGACCGCCGACGGCCTGGTGGAGCTTGTGCGCTGGGGGCCGATTGGGCGCCTGGGCCTGGTGCGCAACCTGCACACGCTTTACGATGGCACGCACTTGGCCCACCCGCTGGCGTCCCGCCGCGGGCTGCGCCGCGTGGATTTCGAGCTGGACGGCCCGGTGGACGTGATGGTGGATGGCGAAGTGCTCACCCTCGATTGCCGCTCGATCGAGGTGCTGCCCTCGGCGCTGAGCGTCGTGGTATGAGGCGCGCCTGGCTGGCGGTTCGCTCGGCGGCGCTGTGGGCCCTGAGCATCGCGCATTTCGCCGTGGTGTGCTCGCTGCTGATCCTGCTGGCCATCTTCGTGGACCCGCGCCGGAACGACCGCCCGCAGCGCATTTTCTGCCGGAACATCCTGCGGCTGGTCGGCGTGAAGTTTGAGACCCGCTACGCGCCCGGATTTGACCGGCGGCGCACTTGCTTCTTCATCTCGAACCACGTCAACGTGTTCGATCCGTTCGTTGTCTACTCGGCGATCCCGCAGTTCGTGCGCGGGCTGGAACTGGAGGAGCATTTCCGGATTCCCGTGTACGGCTGGCTGATGAAGCGCTTCGGCAATGTACCGGTTTCGCGGAACACCAGCCCGGCGGAGATAAAGCGGCTGTTCCAGCGCGCCAAGCAGGCGCTCGATGGCGGCGTCAGCCTGGTGGTGTTCCCCGAGGGCTCGCGCACGCGCACCGGGCGCGTCGGGCCGTTCAAGAAGGGTGTATTCAGCATGGCGCGGCACTTCGGCTATCCGGTGGCGCCGATGAGCATCGTGGGCTCGTACCAGTTCAACCGAACCGGGAACTGGATGCTCTATCCATCGAAAATCGTGGTATACATCCACGACACGATCGAGACCGGGGGGCTGGGCAAGGACCAGATGGATGCGCTGGCCGAGCGCGTGCGCGAGATTGTCGCCCGTCCCGTGGACGAAAGTTTTCAGTCATGAGCAAACGCAAAGCGCACCGGGCGCGGCGGCGCCCTTCAGTCGTTCGAGAAAACGCCCGCCGCCGCGCTCCGTTGTGCGCGTTTTCCCGCAGAGTGAATCGAATCGCGGCGGCCCTGTTCCTGCTGGCCGCCGCTGTAACCAGCAGCGCCGCGCCGCGCGTGGAATGTGTCGCCGGATGCGGCCAGGGGCCAAAGTTGGTCGAGCCGTTCGGCGTCGCCGCCGGCCGGAACGGCGACTGGTATATCTGCGAATACAAGGGCCAGCGGATCACGCGCGCCGATGCGCAAGGAAACTTCACTCTCTTTGCCGGCGGCGAGCGCGACCCCAAGGCATTTCTTGACCCGCACGGGCTGGTGGTGGCGCGTGGACAGATGTACGTGGCCGACACGCTGAACCATCGCGTGGTCCGCATTGATCTGAAGACCGGCCGGACGGCGGTTGTCGCCGGTACGGGCAAGCAGGGCTTTTCCGGTGACGGCGGCCCGGCCACCGAGGCAGCCTTCAACGGAATCTACTCGGTGGACGCCAACCGTTCCGGCGATCGCCTGTACCTCACCGACCTGCAGAACCGGCGGGTTCGCCTGGTGGACCTGAAGTCGGGCAAAGTGAGCACCGTCGCCGGCAACGGCCAGTCCGCCGTGCCCGCCGACGGCGCCGATGCCGCCACCAGCCCGCTGGTGGATCCGCGCGCGGCCGCCGTGGACTCCAAGGGCAATGTCTACATCCTCGAGCGGCGCGGCAACGCGCTGCGCGTGGTGGACCGCAAGGGAAAGATCCGGACGGTAATCGCGCCGGGCCTGAGCGCGCCGGGAAACGCGAAGCCCGACCTGAAGGGACCCAAGCACCTTTTTGTTGACCGGCGTGACAATGTCATTATCGCCGACGCGGAGAACCACCTGGTCCGCCGGTTCAATCCCAGGGACGGAACGACGGTCATCATCGCCGGCACCGGCGAGAAAGGCGAACGGATCGTTGCCGATGACCCGCTGCGGACCGAGCTCAACCGTCCGCATGGCGTCTTCGTTCATCCCTCAGGCGCACTCTACATTTCCGACAGCTACAACCATCGCATCCTGAGATTGACCGACTGAGAATCCGGCACAGGCAAGAATGCTGTGCTAGCCCCAATGCCGTTCACTTAAGCGGTCAACGCTTCTCGGAGCTGGGAGCGCGGGCATCTTGCCCGCCGCGGTTGATTCGCAGGGGCCGCCCCAAGAC
>JBKKAI010000727.1:0-4114 GCA_046714815.1 Terriglobia bacterium
CCCTGGAGGACGTGCACCTCGACGGAGGTCTGGTTGTCAGACGCCGTCGAGAAGGTCTCGGTCTTGCGCGTGGGGATGGTGGTGTTGCGCGGGATCAGCACCGTGTTCACCCCGCCCAGCGTCTCGATGCCGAGCGACAGCGGCGTCACGTCGAGGAGGAGGATGTCCTTCACCTCGCCCGAGAGCACGCCCGCCTGGACCGCGGCGCCGAGGGCCACGACCTCGTCGGGGTTCACGCCCTTGTGGGGCTCGCGTTTGAAAAGCTCCTTCACCAGTTGCTGGATGCGCGGCATGCGCGTCTGCCCGCCCACCAGCACCACTTCGTCTATCTTGTCCGGCGTCAGGTTGGCGTCGGCCAGGGCGCGCTTGCAGGGCTCGGCCGAGCGCTGGATGAGTTCCTCGACCATCTGCTCCAGCCGCGCGCGGGTCAGCTTCAGCACCAGGTGCTTGGGACCGCTGGCGTCGGCGGTGATGAACGGCAGGTTGATCTCGGTCTCCAGCACCGAACTCAGCTCGATCTTGGCCTTCTCGGCCGCTTCCTTCAGGCGCTGCAGGGCCATCTTGTCCTTCGACAGGTCAATGCCCTGGTCCTTGCGAAACTCGTCAATGATCCACTCAATCACCGCCTGGTCAATGTTGTCGCCGCCCAGGTGCGTGTCGCCGTTGGTGGACTTCACCTCCACCACGCCCTCGCCAACCTCCAGAATCGAGATATCGAACGTGCCGCCGCCAAAGTCGTAGACGGCGATGGTCTGGTCTTTCTTCTTGTCCAGGCCGTAGGCCAGCGCCGCCGCCGTCGGCTCGTTGATAATCCGCTTGACGTTGAGCCCGGCGATCTGGCCGGCGTCCTTGGTGGCCTGCCGCTGCGAGTCGTTGAAATAGGCTGGAACCGTGATGACCGCGTCGCTGATCTTTTCGCCCACGTGCGCCTCAGCCGCTTCCTTCAGCTTCCGTAGGATCATCGCCGAGATCTCCGGCGGCGTCCATTCCTTGCCGGCGGCCGACACCCGCGCATCGCCGTTGACCCCCTGAACCACCTTGTAGGGCACCATCTTCATCTCTTCGCTCACCTCGTTCTGCCGGCGCCCCATGAAGCGCTTGATCGAGTAGACGGTGTTTTCCGGGTTGGTGATAGACTGCCGCTTGGCTACTTGTCCCACCAGCTGCTCACCCGTCTTGGCGAAGGCCACCACCGACGGAGTCGTCCGCGCGCCCTCCTGGTTGGAGATGACAGTCGGCTCGCCGCCTTCCATGACGGCAACTACCGAGTTCGTCGTACCCAGATCAATGCCGATGATCTTTCCCATTGCGCAACACCTCCCTGAACATTAGAACAAGGCCAGTATACTTAGTTGAGTGTGTTATTGTCAAGTATCCGCTGTTGTTATTATTTTCTTTAACTTAGGATGCCTTGCTGGTACCATGGAGCTAACTGATGAAGACCCCCATGAAGACTCAATGAAGACCTTGGACGAGTACTTGGAAGACGCCAACCGGGCCCATGGCCACCTCTGCGCGGGCCAGGTTCTTGGGGTGCGGCTGGCGATGCACGGTCTGCGACTGCTCGGGATTGACGACCCGCAGAACAAGGACCGCAAGCGGCTGGTCACTTTCGTCGAAATTGACCGCTGCGCCACCGACGCGGTGGCGGTGGTGACCGGCTGCCGGTTGGGCAAGCGGGCGCTGAAGTTCCGCGACTTCGGGAAGGTGGCGGCAACCTTTGTTGATCTGGCCACCGGGCGGGCGGTCCGCGTGGTGGCCTTGGAAAGCTCGAAACAGAAAGCTCGCTCGATGTTTCCGGAGATGGCGGACAGGAACCGGCAGCAGATGGCCGCCTACCGGGCCATGGATGAGGGAGACCTGTTCAGCCAGCAGTGGGTCGAAGTGGACCTGCCGCCCGAAGAGTTCCCCGGCTACAAGGGCGGCCGCGTGGTGTGCGATCAGTGTGGCGAAGGCATCAACTTCCGCCGTGAAGTGCGCCGCGACGAGCGCGTGCTGTGCCGCTCCTGCGCGGGCGAGCGGTACTATCGGCCCGTGGGCGAGATCGCGGAGTAATATCCGCACGGATTCGGCCGTTGGCCGTACTGAGCCCTATCCATAGCGGAAGTGCTGAAAGCCGCCAGGCGGCAGTGGCTCGCGCCGGCCGCCGGCATGAACCAGCGTCACGCCGCTGCCCCTGACCACCCGCCCGATGCGCGTCAGCGGAACGCCCGCCAGCGCCGCGGGAACGGGACGCCGCGCCGCAAACAGCAATTCGTAGTCTTCGCCGCCATGCAGGGCTTGTTCGAGCGTACCGGCGCGAGGGATGCGGGCGGCCTCGATCTCGGCTCCCGTGCCGCTTTCCTCGACCAGGTGATGGAGATCGGTGGAGAGGCCGTCGCTTACGTCAATCATCGCCGCTGCCAGGCCGCGGCGGCGGAGCGCGGCGCCCAGTTCCAGGCGCGGCTGGATTTCCGGCAGCGGACGCCCCCGGGCCAGCGCACGAGCGTTCCGGCCGAGCCGTCCGGAGATGTAGAGCGCATCGCCGGGCCGCGCGGTGGACCGCAGAACTGCCCGGCCGCGAGGGGCTTGCCGGCCAGCATGGGGCACGGCGCCGCAGACGATAACGTCCGCCAGAAACACGGCGGAGCCGGAGCCGCCGGTGTCGCCCCCGGCCAGCGCCACCTGGTAGGAGCGCGCCGCCGCGGCGAAGCCACGCAGGAAGCCACGCGCGAAGACGCCCATTTGGGCGGCCGGGAACTTTTTTGGCAGTGCGAGCGATAGGAAGGCCCATAACGGGCGGCCACCCATCGCCGCGATGTCGCTGAGTGCGCGGCAGAGCGCGCGCCGCCCCGCGGCCGAAGCGCCGATCGTCCGGCGGCGGAAGTGGATGCCTTCAACAAACAGGTCGGTTGTGACCAGCAGGTCGGACCTTGCCGGCAGACGCAGGCAGGCGGCGTCGTCGCCGATTCCCACAAGCGGAACCGGCAGCGGCGCCGTTTTGAGCCTCCGAGCGAAACGTGTAAGTTGTTGCTCTGAAAGCACTTCTGTTTTTTGTATTGACACCGTTCCAGGCCGCTGTTAGAGTACCCGCCGTTTTTCTTCTAAACACTGGGTAGACCGATTCCGCGCCAAGCGGCGCCAACTTGCCCCCGGGGGAAGCGCTGATTGCGAAATAATTACTATATCTTTGTCGTAGCGCACAGCATTCGTGGCCGTATCCGCCGTATCCATATACCATACTACTTCGTTTACCTGGGGCTGGTCTTCGCGCTGATCGGCGCGGTGACCGTGCTGGCGGCGGCCGGCTCTTACACGCGGATGCTGCTGAAAGTGGCCTACTACAACCACCTCCGCAGCGAAGGCGTATTGCTGAAGCAGAAGTATGCCAAGCTGCGGAACAACATGAGCCACACCCAGGTGCAACTGGCCTCGCTACAGACGCTGGCCAGCGAAGTTTCCGCCGCTTATGGCATCAAGCGCTCGGCGGCCGACCCGGAGTCCCCGGCCTCCGGTCCCGAGCGGGCCCGCGCGTTTGACGCCTCCACCGCGCAATTCCAGTTGCTGTTGCGCGCCTCCTACACGCCCCTGCCTTACCGCTACCAGTTCCTGGACGCCCATGCCGCGGCGGCCGACCTGCCGCTCGACTGGCCCCTGCAGGGCACGCTGACCGGCAGCTTCGGGGACCGGCTCGATCCGTTTAACGGCGAGGGCGCCTTCCACGCCGGCCTGGACATTTCCAGTTCCTACGGCGCGCCGGTGCGGGCCGCCTCCTCCGCCGTCGTCGTCAGCGCGACGCGGGAAGCCGGCTATGGCCTGGCGGTGTTGCTCGATCATGGACGCGGAGTCCGCACCTATTACGCGCACTTGTCGGGCTTCAACGTCTCGGCCGGACAGGCGGTGCTGGGCGGCGAAATCATCGGCTACGTCGGCCGCAGTGGCCGCTCTACCGGTCCGCACCTGCATTACGAAGTGCGCATCCAGAGCACGCCGGTGAATCCTTCGCGCTATCTGAACCGCACCGCCGGCCTGGCGCGCACCCTCGGCGACTAGAGGTAGTCGGGTTGATCACCGCCGGTTCCCGCTAACCCCAATACCGTTAAGCGAAAGGTGTTACAGATGCGTAAAGTGCGCG
>JBKKAI010000728.1:0-3529 GCA_046714815.1 Terriglobia bacterium
GGCGGGACGCCCGCGCTCCCAGGTTTTGCCACATCAGCGCCAGTGCGCCAGCAGGGCGACTTTCCCGGTGGGAAGCGGGGCGATGTAGAAACTCTCGCGGGCTGTCTCGATCACGAACATCTGGGGATGGCGGGGGTCGGGCCGCGCCGGGAGATGCTGGTTGAGCGCGCGGCGCCGCCGCGCCACCACGGCGGGCCCGTATCCGCGCACGTCTTCGATCGAAATCTTTTCCTCGCTGGAGACCTCAGGAACAACCGCCGCAGCCGTCATTGCCGTCATTGGAGCACCACTTCCTGGCCCTCGGTTAGGCCTTTCAGGACTTCGGTCCTGGCGCCGTTGCTGATCCCGGCCACGATGGCCACTTTCTTTTTTCCGCTCTTGACCGTGGGATCCGGCACTTCCACCGAAGCCGACTTGTCCTTGCCGTAGAGGATGGCCGCCTCCGGCACCACGATTACGTTCTTGTGTTCCTCGAGGACGATCTCGGCGTTGGCCGTCATGTTGGCCTTCAGCTCGCCGCTCTTGTTCTCGATGGAAACGCGCACCTCGAACGTGGTGACATTGTCCTTCTCCACGCCCATCGGAGAAATCTTGGTGACCTTGCCGCCGAGCTTGCGGTCCTTGAAGGACTCGACGGTAATGCGCGCCGGCTGGTCGAGAAAAACCTTGCCGACGTCGCTCTCGTCCACCTTGCCCTTGACATAAACTTCGCGCATATCGCCCAGGGTCATGATGAGCGTGGCCGAGGATCCCAGCACCAGGATCGAGGAAACCGCATCGCCCACCTCGCGGTCGCGGGAGAGCACCACGCCGTTGATGGGCGAGCGGAGCGTGGAATTGCGCAGGTCATCTTCGGCGCGGTCCGACGCCGCCAGGGCCTGGGCCACCTGCGCTTCGGCCTGGGCCACCTGCGCCTTGCTGACGCCGAGGTTGCTGATGGCCGTCTGCTGCTTGTTGCGCGCCATTTCGTAGTTCTTTTCCGCGTCCTCGACGCTGGACTGCGGGATCAGGCCGTCGCCGAACAGCTTCTGTGACCGCTTCAGGTTCTTCTCGGCGAAGGGAACCTCGGGCCCCTCGGCCTCCACGCGGTTCTTCTCGTGTTGCGCGCGGGCGGCGAGCAGGTTCGCCTGCGCCGCCTGGAGCTGCGCGCGGGCCTCGCGCAGCCGGGCTTCCAGTTGCTCCTTGTCCAGGTCGGCCAGCACCTGGCCTTCCTTCACCACGTCACCCACGTTGACGTAGAGCGTCTTGATGATGCCGCTGGCCTTCGACTTCAGCTCGACCTTCGAATAGGGCTCGATCTTCCCGGTGGCAACGACCGACTTCGCCAAGTCGCCGCGGGCGGCCTTGGTCAGCTTGGACGGGTCAATGCGGGTGTTGGAGCGCGTGAGCGCCGTGGTCAGAAACACACCGGCGATCACGGCGACCAAGCCCAGGGTCAGGAACACCCAGCGCTTTCTTTTCTTATTGCGTTGATTCGCCACCCCGTCCTCCTGTTATTAACGGCTGCATATGCAATAACGATCCAGCGTGGCGAAAGGTTCCGGGAAATCTTGCCTGCGCCGTGCCTATGCCGGCGGAAGCCGCAAATGCGTTCAGCTTTGTTTGCCGCACCGCCTTCCGGCGTTGCTTTGTTTGCCGCACCGCCTTCCGGCGTTGCTTTGTTTAGACGGCTGTGACCGCCGCAGGATAGCGCCGTTTTGTGCGCCGCCTGGCAAGGGCCGCCAACGCGCCCACAGGGGTTGGGGCGTGCTACCATTTGCACATGGACGCGCCCCTGGCGCTTCGGCTGCTGGCGGTAGTTTTTCTGGTGGCGGCCAACGCCTTCTTCGTGGCTGCCGAGTTCGTGCTGGTGAGTATCCGGCCGACGCGCCTCCAGCAACTGGAAGCCGCGGGGCACGGCGGCGCCCGCACGGCGCTGCGGCTGCACGGCCACATTGACC
The DNA here is from genome assembly GCA_046714815.1 of Terriglobia bacterium. GTDB lineage: Bacteria > Acidobacteriota > Terriglobia > JAJPHL01 > JAPKYU01 > JBKKAI01. The sequence goes on from JBKKAI010000728.1 coordinate 1,941, forward strand.
GGGTCCTCTCCGCCACTCAACTGGGGATTACGCTGGCCAGCCTGGCCCTGGGCTGGATCGGCGAGCACGCGGTGGCGGATTCCATCAAGCCGCTGCTGGCGCCGCTGGGGGCCGTGGCCAGCCCGGCGATCGCCCACGGCATCGCCATCGCCATTGCGTTCCTGATTATCACCGCGATGCACCTGGTGCTCGGTGAGGTGGTGCCCAAGAACGTGGCGCTGGGCCGCAGCGCCGACCGCCTGGTGCTGATCCTGGCGCGGCCGATGGAGCTGTTCGTCCAGATCACGCACCCGTTCCTGAAAGTGATGGACGCCGCCGCCGCCGGCGTTTCCCGGCTGTTCGGCGCCGAGTCGGCCACCCACCGCCACGCCCACTCTCCCGAAGAAATCAAGATGCTGATCACCGCCGGGCGCGAAGGCGGCGTCCTCCAGGAGCGGCTGGAGGCCATGGCCCATGGCGTGTTCGACATGCACAAGACCATGGTCCGCGAAGTCATGGTGCCGCGCCCGGACTTCGTTTCCGTCTCGGTGGATACATCGCTGGAGGACCTGCTTCCCGCCCTGATTGAGAACCAGCACTCGCGGATGCCTGTTTACGACGGGTCGCCCGAGCATTTCATCGGCGTGCTCTACGCGAAGGACCTCTTCTGGGTGTGGGGGGAGCGCCAGCTCGCCCAGCAGGCAGGGCGGCCGCCGCGCCGCTTCAACTTGCGCAGCCTGGTGCGCGATGTTTTGATTGTTCCGGAAACCAAGCCGCTGGACCAGTTGCTCGGCGAGTTCCAGAGCCGGCGGCGGCAGATGGCGCTGGTGGTGGACGAATTCGGCACCATCACCGGCCTGGTCAGCGTAGAGGACATTCTGGAACTGATCGTCGGCGAGCTGGCCGATGAATACGACGTCGAGGATCCGCCGGCGAGCGCCGACGCCGGCCTGGTCCTCGAAGGTTCCACCCATATCCGCGACATGGAAGAGCACTACCAGATCCGGCTGCCGCGCGAGCGCGGCTTCGAGACGCTTGCCGGCTTCCTGATGAGCCGGCTGGGGCACATCCCCATCGCCGGCGAATCCATCGAGTTCGAGGGGTGGCGCTATGCCGTCGAAGAGATGGACCATCATCGCATCGCTTCGGTGAAGCTGGGCCGCGTGCCGGCTGCCGCTCCCGCTCCGGCTGAGAAATGAGTTCCAAGTCTGTGAGGACCGCTGGACAGCCTGAAGACTGTCCTACTGGGCTGAGTTCTGGGCGATTGTCCGGACGTCGGACGTGAGCTTGAGGTCTTTGTTGGCGGTGGCGGATTTTTCCACGGTGACGGAGACCGCGTGTTTTTCGAGCTGGATGAACAAGTCGGGCTCGAGAACGCGCATCGCTTCCGATTCCGGCCACAATACCAGGTGATACTCGCCCGGAATGATGCCGCGGATCGTGTACTGGCCATTCTGGTCGGCGGCGCCGGAGCGAAAATAACGGTCGGAGGCGCGCTTTTCGCGGTCGGCGCTGACCAGCGCGACATTCACCCCGGAGACCGGCTCGCCCTGCTCATTCACCACGCGCCCAGTGACGCCGCCGCCGTCGAAGCTCAACACGGCTTCCAC
>JBKKAI010000729.1:0-3060 GCA_046714815.1 Terriglobia bacterium
CGTGAAGATGACAATCGGGCGGGCGATGGAGACCGTGAAGGTCGAGGCCGGGGCGATCCTGCTGCAGTCGGAAACGTCCGCGGTAGGGACGGTGATTGACAGCCAGAAGGTGGTGGAGCTGCCGCTAAACGGGCGGTCGTTCGTGCAACTGGCGCTGTTGACGCCGGGCGTGAATCCCGGCACGCCGGGGAGCATCACGGTAAGGCGGCTCCGGGGCGCGGTAGGCCAGGCCGTGGGCATGTCGGCCAACGGGGCGCGGGACACGCAGAACCGCTTCTACTATGACGGCGTCGAGGCCATGGATCTGGACAGTTACAGCTTTAGTTTTTCGCCTTCGATTGATGCCATCACCGAATTCAAGGTGCAGAGCAGCACCTACTCGGCAGAGGTAGGCGGGGCGCCGGGCGGGCAGGTGAACCTTTCGACAAAAGGCGGGTCGAACACGTTCCACGGGGCGGCATGGGAATTCAACCGCAATGACCGCTTCACGGCGCTGAACGGGTTTCAGCCGCGGGTGCCGGGGGCCAAGCCTCCGCGCCTGAACCGGAATCAGTTCGGCGCCAACCTGGGCGGGCCGCTGTGGCTGCCGAAGCTCTACGACGGCAAGGACAAGACGTTTTTCTTCTTCAACTGGGAGTCGGGCCGGCAGGTGGCGGGCTCGTTCGGGGGGACGGCGCTGGTTCCCCCGGCGCCCTTGCGCACCGGGGATTTCTCCGGCGTTGCCGCGCGGATTATTGATCCGGGGACCGGCCAGCCGTTCCCGAACAACGTGATCCCGTCCAACCGCATCGCCGGCTACGCCCGCAAGTTCCTGGATGGTTTTGTGCCGCCGCCGAACACCAGCGAGCTGGGCATCAACTATCGCGGCCCGCGCGCCTCGGCGCCGATCAGCCAGGACCAGTACGTCGCCCGCATTGATCACACCTTCTCGCCGCGGGACACCTTGTCCGGCAGTTACATCTACAACCTCCAGAGCGACGACTCGGTGCCGACCTTCCGGTTCGACACCCGTGGCAATACGGCGCGCTCGCAGAACCTGAGCCTGACCGAAGTCCACGTTTTCTCCTCGGCGGTGGTGAACGAGGTCCGGGCCGGCTGGCACCGCTTCTTCGAGCACGAGTTTTTCGGGACCACCGACAAGCCGGAATTCGACATCGCCAACATCATCGGCCTCCCGGGGGTCGCTACGCGTCCGCGCGACTACGGCGCCCCGACCTTCAGTGCGGGCTATACGCTGCCCACGGTCCGCGGCATCGGGCCGCGGGACCGGCTCAACCAGCTCTGGCAGGTCACCGACAATATTTCCATCCGCAAGGGCGCGCACTTTCTGAAGGCCGGCGCCCTGGTGGCCCGCCGCAACTGGACCTTCGACGAAGCGGTCAACCCGCGGGGCTCATTCAGCTACAACGGCACCGTGACGGCAGGCGGAGGCCCGCCGACCCGCGACCACCAGTTCGCCGAGTTCCTGCTGGGACTGGCCACCGGCGCCCAGGTCAGCGTCGAGCCCTTCGCCACGCGAATGAACAATTTCTGGCAGGCGTACTACTTCCAGGACGACTGGAAAGTGCGGCCGAACCTGACCTTGAATCTGGGGATTCGCTATGAGTACTTCCAGCCGCCCAAGCAGCGGGGCAAGGCGACCAACTTCGATCTGAACGGGTTCGTGCCGGCGCGCCAGACCTTCACCGGGTTCCCCGACATTCCGGACACGACGGACCGGCCGCGCGCGCTGGTGTATCCCGATCGCAACGACTGGGGACCGCGGTTCGGTTTCGCCTACGCGGCGCCGCGGTTCCGGGACCTGGTGGTGCGCGGCGGCTACGGCATCTACTACACGCCGGAGATCACCAACTCCTGGACGACGCTGACGCTGAATCCGCCGATCGTGCGGACTTTCGCCTTCACCGGCAGCGCCAATAACCCGATCCAGGTGGAGAGGGCTTTCCAGGGAGTGGGCCAGACCCAGGCGGGGCTGTTCGGCTCCGGGGCGCTCGACCCCAACGTGCGCAGCACCTACAACCAGCAGTGGAATTTCACCGTCCAGAAGAAACTACCCAAGGACGTGTACGTGGATCTGGGCTACGTGGGGGCCAAGGGTACGCGGCTGACGGCGTCGTTTGACGGCAACCGGCCGCTGCAACTGGTGACGCCGGGGCCGGGTGTGCCGTCGATCGCCAGCCGCCGCCCGTTCCAGGGCTTCGACAACATCTCCGTAACCAAGTCAATCGCCAACTCGATCTATCACTCGCTGCAGTTGAAAGTGGAGCGGCGCGTGGCCAGCGGGCTCTCGGTGCTGGGAGCCTACACCTGGTCCAAGAGCCTCAGCAATGCCGACATCAGCAGCGTCGGCGGCGGGACGTTTCTGGCCGGCATCCAGAACTATATGGACTTGCGGGGAAGCCGCGCGCCGTCGGTTTTCGACATCGCGCACCGGCTGTCGGTGGCCGCCATCTACGACGTGCCGTTGTGGAAGTCCCACCGCAACCCCGCCGTGCGCACTCTGCTGGGCGGCTGGCAACTCGGAACGATCATCACCGAACAGACCGGCTTTGCTTCCGCGCTCAGCAGCGTCGTTGACACCACCGGCACCGGGATCGCCTCCCGGCCCAACGTGGTCGCCGGCCAGAAGGCGATGCTGGATCGCGGGCAGCGGACGCGGGCCCGCTGGTTCAACACCGCCGCTTTCGCGTTTCCCACTCCAGGAAGCTTCGGGAGCGCCTCGCGGCATCCGATTCATCTCCCGGGGCTCAACCAGGTGGACTTCTCGGCCAGCAAGAGCTTTCGGTTCTACGAGACCCACCGGCTGCAGTTTCGGGCGGAATTCTTTAACTTCTTCAACCACGTCAACCTGGGATCCCCGGGGCTGAACATCCGCGATCCGGACAACTTCGGGCGGGTCACCAGCACTGTGCAGGGCGCGGCCGGGATGCCCGGTGACGCGCGCGTCGTGCAGTTTGGACTGAAGTACTACTTCTGACATGCCTCCGCTTTCGCTGTCGTTATCGCCGCCCTTTAGGGCGGATTATTCATGAACAGGCGACGAACTTATGGAGTGCGGTG